>NZ_JABBYO010000021.1 GCF_012958305.1 Tautonia rosea
GAGTCTCTTCTCGGAATAAACCCTCGAACACGCTCAGCATCTTTTCTTGGTCCATCATTGGAGTGAGGTATTTCGACCTCCACGAGACGCTCTGCACCACCGGGCTCGTCGTCCCGAAGGACAGATACATCCTCGTACCAGGTGAGGATCGAACTCCTTGGATCCTGCGATTCGATGGGAGAGATGCCATCGCTCGCGGTGAGCTGAACGGTGCGTTGGCCGTCGCTCGGCATCACTTGAACGCGCTGGCCGGAGATGAAGCGGCTGTCGTTTCGCTCGGGGGAACATCCGACAATGGCCAAGGCGGAGAGCAAAAGGAGCCGGCGCATGAAGATTGCTCCGCAGGAGGGTATCACCTTGGACGCCTGTCCTGAGCGTAGGACCGAGCGAACACGGGGAGAGGTGTCCTGACCGAATGGGGGCCATTTCCCCTTTCTGACACGGGCAACGATCGAGTGGACATCGTAAGGCCGAGGCTCTTTGCCGGAAATAGGGACAGGCACCTCGAAGACTCGGAGCCAGTCCCTATTTCCTGACACGCAACAAGGAAGAGGGAACCGCTCAAACACGCCGCTGCCGGAAATGGGGGACAGGCACCTCGAAGACTCGGAGCCAGTCCCCATTTCCTGACGTGCCAGTCGCGAGGGAGAACTGCTTCAAGAGTCATGGAACGGGGAGGGAAACCCTTCCATGAAATCCCGGGAATTCACGATCCGGTGGGCGTCGATGGCGCGGGCCTCGAATTCTGTCGCGAAGGACTGGCTGCACGATGAGGCGTCTGGGAGACGCGGGGTATCGGGAGGGGGCGGGATTGAGGATCATGGAGGGGGAGGGTTGGCAGGTCGGTCGATTGGGGGGGAGGGTTGGCGGGAACCTTTGGGGGGTGGGGGGCGTCGAAGGGGATACGATGACCGGGTTCGAGGATGACCAGGAGCTGGTCGAGGCGAGTCGGGCGGGTTCGGCGGAGGCCTTCGGGGAGCTGGTCAGGAGGCATCAGGATCGGCTCTATCCGACCCTGGTGAGATTGACCGGGTCGGCGGAGGACGCCCAGGACCTGCTGCAAGAGTCGTTTCTGCGCGCCTACCGGAAACTGGGGAGGTTTCGGGGGGGTAGCTCCTTTTATACGTGGCTGTACCGCCTGGCCGTGAACCTGGCGTTGAGTCATCGGAGGCGTCGGAAGGGGCCGGCGAGGCTCTCGGAGCTGTGGGTCGATCGGGAGACCGAGCTTGACCCGGCGGACCTTTCCGAGCGATCCGACCCCACCTTGCCGGCCGAACGGGCCGAGCGAGACGCGATGATCCAGGCCGCCCTGGACGCGCTGGCACCCGACCACCGGGCCGTGGTGGTCCTGAAGGAGTTCGACGGCCTGCGGTACGAGGAGATCGCCGCGATCCTGGACATTCCCGTCGGCACCGTCCGGAGCCGATTGCACCGGGCCCGCAAAGAGCTTCGCGATCAGCTTTCGGACTTCCTGGATGAATCGCCGGTTCGCCAGGGGCCGCTCGACTCGGACTGAACGACATGCTGTGGCGGAGGGATCGTTCCGTTTTCGAATTTTTTTCTGGTCCGACTCCGTTGCCGTCGTCGCCTTCAGTCATCTTCGTTTGCCTGAGCGTTTGCGTCTTCCTTATTCTTCCTTCCCCATCGTTCTCCATGCCCACAATTGACGACACCCTGATTCACGCCTACGTCGATGGCGAGCTTGACCCCGAGTCGCGCTTGCTCGTCGAACAGGCGGCTCAGGCCGATCCTCGGGTGGCTCGCGAACTTGGCGAGCTGGCCCGATTGCACGGCCTGATGAGTAATGTTCACCGACCGCCCGACCTGCCGGACGTTTCCGGAGAGGTGGTGGCGCATATCCAGCGGGCCGACGCTCGGCGACGGGCCTTGCAGCCGATTGCCTCGTCGACCATTTTGGCGCTGGCGGCCCTGTTGATGGTCACCCTGTTCTGGAACCGGCCGGTTCCGTGGGGGGGTCAGGGGCAACATGTGGTGGTGATGGTCCCGGCCAATGAACAGGGCGAAGCCGTGGACCCCGGCGCGATCGCGCCGGCCGAGCAGGAGGCCGCGCTCGTGGCGGAGTCCAACGGCGCGGCTTCGGAGCCGAGCGAGACCGAGGTGCCTTCCGAGGCCCCTGAGGTCGTGGTGGCCGAGGCTACCGAGGCGATCCCCGACGACCAGGCGGCGTTTCTGCTGGATCTGGTCGATCTGGACCGGTCGCGGACCATCGTCATCGAGCCGGTGGCCGGGGTTTCGGCTGAGGAGGTGGCCGAGGAGCTGAACCTGCTGCTCCGCGACACGCTCCGAACCGACCCCCGCTATGGTCATCTGACGGAGTCGGGTGACGCCCCGGCCGACCTGTTCCTGCTGGTCGCCAACCCGACCGAGCAAACCAATTTGATCAACCGGCTTGAGGAATCGCTGGGCGACCGCTGCCGGGTGGTCGAGCCGGCGGAGGCCGATGCGTCGCCGTCGCTGCTGTTCGGGGATGCCGGGAGGCTGGTCCTCAAGAGCGTGGAAGAGGCGGCCCCGTTGCGATCGAGTCAGGAGCGTCTTCTGGCCAATCGGGGGCACGATCATGATCCTGAGGCAACCGTGAGCGATCCGAGGGTGATGGTCCCTCCGCAACGCCACGGGGTGCCGAGTCTTCCGCCGATGCCGGGACGATCGCCCGAGGTCGTTCAGGAATCGGAAGGCGACGATGGACCTCCCGGGGTGATGGTGTTCTGGGTCCGGCCGTCGCGTTGAGCAAGGAGTGACCGACCGGGCAAGGCGGTTGGTGTTGCGTTTGTGTTCCGGGGTGCCGTCGTCTTTTGCCGCAACCGGCGAGGCGACGGCACTCTTTTTTTATCCAGGCGCGTTCGAGGGCAACGGACGAGGAGAGGCGTCGGTGATGGCCTTGCTTGAAGCGGGGATCGGCGGGGCCTAGGATGAGGGGGGCCGGGCGTGATTGGATCACGGCTCGGGAGGGCAGGGCACGGATTGAGGGATGATTCCGATGCGGGTTGCGGTCGCGTTTCAGGACGAGCAGGTGGCCTTTGATGTGAGCGACGATCGCCTTGTCGCCGCCTGGAACGGCCCAGAGGGGATGTCGCGTGATGCCTTGCGCGACCACTTCCGCCGCGACCTGGAGGAGCCGAGGGGCTACCCACCGCTGAGGCAGAATGTCGTGCCCGGCGACCGGGTCGCGCTGGCGATCGACCCGGACGTGCCGGACGTGGCCCGGCTGGTCGCGATTGTGAGCGAGGTGCTGACCGAGGCGGGGGTGGAGTCGATTGAAGCGGTGAGCCTGGGGCCGATTCCGCCTTCGCAGCGCGACGATTGGCCGGCCTCGATCCGGCTGGAAACGCACGCGCCCGCCTCCGAGAACACGCAAACGATGGCCTATCTGGCCAGCACCCAGGCCGGGCGTCGGATCTATTTGAACCGGACTCTGACCGAGGCCGACGTGGTGGTGCCGATCGGAGGGCTCGGGTTCGACGAGGTGCTTGGCTATCGCGGCCCCTGGAGCACGATTTTCCCGGGGCTGAGCAACGCCGAAACCCAGCAGAGTGAACGGGATGCGCCCGCCGGGGTCGGCCACCGAGGGCCGGTTCTGGAGGAGTCGGGCGAGGTGTCGTGGCTGCTCGGGAGCCTCTTTCATGTGGGGGTCTTGCCCGGTCGATCGGGAGCCGCCGGGTTGTTCGTCGGCGAGGCCGGCGAGGTGCGCGAGGCGGGCATTCAGGCCGTGGACGACGCCTGGACCTTCCGCCCCGAAAGCCGGGCCGAGCTGGTGATCGCCGGGATTGGCGCTCCCGGTCGGCCGACGAGCCTCGACGACCTGGCCAAGGGGCTGGCCACGGCCATGACGCTCGTTCATCGAGGGGGCAAGATCGCCGTGCTCTCGCGTGTTGCAGGAACACCCGGCCCGGCGTTGCAACGTCTGATGGCGCTGGATGACCCCTCTCGGGGGGGCGTCAAGGCGCTTCGGGAGGCCCGGAAGGAGCCCGATGCGCTGACCGCGCTGGCCATTGCCGAGGCATTGGCCTGGGCCGATCTGTATTTGCTCAGCGCGCTCGACGATCAGCTTGTGGACGACCTGGGGATGATTGCGCTCGGCTCGGCCGACGAGGCGCGCCGCCTGGCCGGGGGAGCGTCGTCGTGCGTGGTGCTCAGCCAGGCCGACCGGACCCGGGCGCAGGCGGTCGAGGATTAGCGCGGGCTGCGATGGGACCGGATCGTTCCGATCGACTGGAACGGGGAGACAGGTACCTCGGGAACGCCGAGCCAGTGCCCA
This sequence comes from Tautonia rosea, assembly GCF_012958305.1. NCBI lineage: Bacteria > Pseudomonadati > Planctomycetota > Planctomycetia > Isosphaerales > Isosphaeraceae > Tautonia > Tautonia rosea. Next base: position 4,277 of record NZ_JABBYO010000021.1, read on the forward strand.
TTTCCTCACGCGACAGGCTCAAGCGTTGGGACGGCTGGGGTGTGGCGACCCTGGGTGTCTCCACCTGGAAAACGTGACAATTCCCCCACCTGGCAATTTTTGACGATCCAAGAACGAGACTCGACCGATGCCCAACTCTCCTACTCCTGCCGCGGTTGCCCTGGAGTCGAAGGTGGTGATGGCCGACTGGCCAGGACGGGCCAGAGTGCGGGTCGTCGGGCCCGATCGGGCGAAGTTCCTGCATAACCTGACGACCAACGACATCAACCGGAAAACCTCGGGATCGGGGTGCGAGGCGTTCGTGACGAGTCCGCAGGGGAAGACGCTGGGGTTCATCACGCTGGTGATCCTCGACGAGGAAATTCTGCTGCGGACCGAGGCTGAGGGGCTGCCGCCGATCTTGCCTCATTTGAGGAAGTACGGGGTGCTGGAAGAGGTCGAACTGGAGGAGGCGACCGCCTCGACCTTCGAACTGCATCTGGCCGGGCCGCTCGTGGGGGAGGTGATGGCGGCGGTCGGGGTCGCAACCTTGCCGGAAGGGGAGCTGGACCACCTCACGGCCGAAATTGCCGGGCGTCCGGTGCGGGTGGTCCGGGAACGGCCGATCGGGGCCGACGGGGTGACGGTGATCGGCGCGATCGAGGATGTCGAGGCGGTGCGATCGGCCCTGATCGCGGCAGGCGAGCCGATCGGCCTGGTGACGCTCTCGGCCGAGGCGTTCGATGCGTTTCGAATCGAGGCGGGAACGCCGGCCTCAGGCCGGGATGTGACCGAGAAGAACCTGCCGCAGGAACTCGACCGGAATGAGCGGGCGATCAGCTTCGTGAAGGGATGCTATCTTGGGCAGGAGACGGTGGCCCGACTCGATGCGCTCGGGCACGTCAACCGGTTGATTCGAGGGCTGGAGATCGACGCCGAGACGCCCCCGCCGGGCGGATCGAAGTTGTTCGCCGGAGAGAAAGAGGTGGGCTGGATCGGCTCGTCGGCGGTTTCGGAACGCTCGGGACGGCCGATTGCGCTGGCTTATGTGCGGACGTCTCATGTGAAGCCCGGCAGCGCGGTGAGCGTTCGGGAGGAGTCGGGGAATGAGGCCCCGGCGACGGTGCGGGGAGAAGTAGGCGGTAGGCAGTAGGCAGTAGGCAGTGGGGATCTTGCTCGTGGAACACGCGGAAGAGAGGGTCGCTAGCCGGGATGACACGCCTGGCGATCTGACGGAGAGCCCCCTCACCCGGCCTTGCGGCCATCCTCTCCCCCGAGGGGGGAGAGGGGTCTTCGTCCGGCTCGCAAGGCTTGGTGTTCTTCGGATCGGCCCCCCTACGCAGCCTTGCGGCTACTCTCGCCCCCGAGGGCGGAGGAGAGGGTGGGGAGATCAGGGATCAGTCGGGGTCGGTCAGGTCGTGGAGGTCGTGCGAGCGGAGCCGGTCGAGTTCGACGACGGTTTGAGAGGCTCGGCCACGGTGGAGGTCTTCGAGGACGAGGGCGCCTTGGGGAGCGATCGGGGCGGAGCGGTGCTCGGGATCGCTGTCGGACCGGGCGAGGCGGCCCTTAACGACCTGGCCGCCGCAGTCGATCCGAATCTTCGGGAAGCGGGTTCCCTGGCCGCGTCGGATCTGGACCAGCCGCTCGTGGCACTCGTCGAAGGTCATCGGAACTCCTTTTCCGTGACGACCGAGGGGTCGAATGAGCCGATTGCGGCAACCTGAGCGGTTGCCGAAGCTTTATCGAATGACGTCTTGGGTTCCCCATCGGCGCGGGAGGCGCGGCGAGTTGAGCAAAACCAAGGAGGAATCGGGCGAGAACCGCGACCGATCCTGGAGCACGCTCGGGTATGCGGGAATCCCCCGACGAGGCGGCCTTCCCTGGCCGGGATCATCGGGCGGGGGATGATGGCACGAGTTGTGCGGTCGGTCAAGTCGAGCCGAACGATCGGCTGCGTTGACTTCGGAGTCGCCCGGCCTAGAATGCGGGAATTGCGTGATTTCCAGAAGACGCCAGAGCGACGCACCCCGACCGGCCCCGAGTACCTACCGCCATGCGCCTGCTCACGGCCATTCCTGTTTATAATGAAGAAGCCCACCTGGAACCGGTTTTGGCCGAGGTTTTGCGGCACGCGCCGGGTCAGGTGCTGGTCGTCGATGACGGCTCGACCGACGGCACGCCGGAGCGACTGGCCCGGTTTCCGGAGGTACAGGTGATCCGCCACGAGCGGAACCAGGGTTATGGCGCCGGGCTTCGAAGCGCCTTCGAGGCGACCCTGGCCGGGGGTTACGACGGCCTGGTGACGCTCGACTGCGACGGTCAGCACGAGCCGGCCTTGATTCCTGAGATTGCCCGTCATCTGGACGAGGCTGATCTGGTTTCGGGCAGTCGGTATCTGAAGATCTTCGACCCGAGCCAGGTTCCTCCGGAACAGCGACGGAAGATCAATGTCGAGGTGACCCGGTGGCTGAACGAGTGCCTCGGGTTTGAGCTGACGGATGCGTTTTGCGGCTTCAAGGCGTATCGGGCCAGTGCGTTACGGCAATTTCGGATCACCGACGACGGCTACGCCATGCCGCTTCAGGTGTGGGTGCAGGCGGCCAAGCACGGAATGACGGTGGTTGAGGTGCCGGTGCCGTTGATCTACCTCGACGAATCGCGGGCCTTCGGCGGGGCGCTCGACGACGCCGAGTATCGCCTGAATCATTACCGATCGGTCTTTCAGGAGGCGCTCCGCGAGGCTCGCCTGGAAGTGGCCGGGGGGTGTTGCGGATGACGATGACCCCTCGTCGCCTTCGGGCTCCGGCGGTGGACGGCGGCGTTCTGGCCGACCCTCCGCTGGCCGAGGCTCCCGGTCTTTTCGACGCCAACCGAGCGCGGCTTGCCTCGTGGGATCATGACTTCCAGGGGCGTCGGGCCGGGCGTCTCCGGGCGATGGCACGGCATGAGATTCTGGAACAATCGCGACGGTTCCTGCGCCGCTTCGGGCTCGACGACCTGGACGGTTTGCCGGAGCCGGGGCGTGATCCGAATGTGCCGTTGATCGTGACCGGGCATCAGCCCGAGCTGTCGCATCCGGGGGTCTGGGTCAAGAACTTCGCCACGGCATCGATTGCCGGGGCGGTTGGGGGCTTGGGCCTGAACCTGATCGTCGATAACGACATTCCGAAGGCGGTGGCCGTTCGCGTGCCGTTTCGGGAAAACGGCCGGTTGCTCTCGCGTTATGTGGCGTTCGATGAGTGGTCGGGGGAGTTCCCGTACGAGGAGCTGCCCGTCAGGGACGAAGGTGCCTTTGCGAGCTTCGCCGATCGGACGCTCGCCCTGATGGGGGGCGTGATCGACGATCCGTTGCTTCGGCACGACTGGCCGAGGGCGATCGAGGCCGCCGGGACGACCGACCGCCTGGGGCTTCGCCTGGCCGCGATGCGGCGGGCGAGGGAAGCGGCATGGGGGGTGAGGAACGCTGAGATTCCGCTGAGTCGCGTTTGCGAGTCGGAGGCGTTTCTCTGGTTCACCTGCCATCTGCTGGCCCATTTGCCCCGATTTCGACGCGTGCACAACGCGGCGCTGGGGCGGTATCGCAAGGCGCACGGGATTCGGAGCCGGAACCATCCGGTGCCCGAGCTGACCCAGGACGGGGACTGGTACGAGGCTCCGTTCTGGATCTGGCGGCGCGAATCGCCTCGGCGTCATCCGTTGCTGGCCCGACAGGTCGATTCGACCCGGATGGAGCTTCGGATCGCCGGAGAGGATGAGCCGTTCTGCGAGCTGCCACTCGGTCCCGATCGGGATGCTTGTTGCGCGGTCGAACGGCTTCGGGAGCTGCCGGCCCAGGGCGTCCGCTTGCGGACTCGGGCTTTGACGACCACGATGTTCGCCCGGGCCTTGCTGGGGGACCTGTTCCTGCACGGGATTGGGGGGGCGAAGTACGACGAGCTGGGAGACGAGGTCTTCCGGGGCGTCTTCGGGATCGAGCCCCCCGGATTCCTGACCCTGTCGCTGACCCTCTGGCCGGGATTGCCCGATGATCCGGCCTCGGCCGAGGAGCTTCGGAGGGTCGAGGCCCAGATTCGTGATTTGACGTTCAATCCCGACCGCCACCTGACCGATCCGATGCCCGAGGCGGCCCGGTCGGCGGTTCTGGCGAAGCAATCGGCGGTGGACGGCCCGACCGGGTCGAGGCGTGATCGGATCGCGCGGTACTTCGCGATTCGAGAGGCCAACCGGGCACTTGAGCCGTTTGTGTCGGCCGAGCGGGGCGACCTGCAACGGCAGGCCGAGCGATTGCGGACGGGCCTGGCACGCAATGCGCTGGCCCGGAGTCGGGAGTATGCGGCGGTTCTCCACCCCTCGGATCGGCTCCGATCGGCCTTGAAAGGGGCCTCTCGGGTGGCTTCGACGTAAGGTCCGGCAGAATTGCCGGAAATTTTCGCCGCTCGCCCGAGGCGGAGGGCCGGTTGGTCCCCTACAATAGGGCATTCGGTCGTGCCGCGGCCTGCCGGATGATCGGCTCGGGCCGCGGGTCCGGACTGTTCAGCCCGAGCCGCCGCGAGCCGGCGGCCTTCTGGTGCGTTCGCTGATGAAAGAGTCCCCGTCCAGCTCGCGATTGCCCGTCCGTCGCGGCCCCGTGGAATTCTGCCAGGGGAGCGAGGCCGATCACGAGGCCATCTATCAAACCCTGTTGCATGTCTTTCACGGGCCGGACCGCGAGGCGTTCCTCGGCTCGCTCAGCGATCCGTCTTACAAGCCCGAGCAGCGCTTGCTGGCTCGGGTGGATGGGAAGGTGGCGAGTCATGCGCACCTGACCGAGCGGATTGTCCGCTACGGATCGGTCGCGCTGGCCATGAATGGCGTGATGTGGGTCGGCACCTTGCCGGAATACCGGGGGCAGGGCTACGCCCAGGAACTGCTCCGGCTGGCCGATACCCGCGCCAAAGCCTCGGGGGCGGTCTTGATGGCCCTGACGACGGCGATGCCCCGCTTCTACCGGCCGATCGGCTGGGGACTGTGCGGTAAGCAGACCCTGGCCAAGGCCCCCAGCCGGACCTTGCCGATCGGCGGGGACGCCGCGGCCGAAGGCCAGCCTGGTCCGTGGCACGTCCGGCCCTGGAGGCAGGTCGAGCTGGGGGACCTGATGGAGCTTTACGACCGCAACTACGGCCAGACGACGGGCTCGATCGTCCGGACCGAGGAATACTGGCGCTGGATCATCGGCCGAAAGTACGCCCATGTGATCTGGGTGGCCTGCCTCGGCGAGAAGGTTCACGGCTACGCCTTTGTAAAGGATCACAAGATTCTGGAGCTGGCCGTCGATCCCGATCGGCCGGAGGCGCTTCCGGCCTTGCTTGGGCGGGTTCGATCGGAGGCCCTGGAACGGGCCTATCCGGAGGTGGTGGTGCATGCGCCGCTGAACCATCCGGTCATCAGCACCTTCCGCCAGATCAAGGGGACGATCCTTGATGTGGACGAGCTGGAAGGGAACGCCTCGATGTACCACATTCCCGATCCCGAGCGCTTTCTGAGGACGATCTTGCCCGAACTGTCGAAGCGGGTGGCCGCCTCGAACGCCTCGCCGGTCGAGCTGGGCCTGACGGTCGACGACCGCCGCTACCTGCTGCACATTGAGCCGGCCAAATCGCGCACCTCAATCGATCCCGACCGCCTCGGCCGCCGCCACCTGACCCTGACCGGCGACGCCTTCGTGCGGCTGGTCATGGGCCACACCGATCCCGACAGCTTGCTCGCCGAAGACCCCGGCATGCAGGCCTCGACCGCCACGGCGCTCGACTCGGCCCGCATTCTGTTTCCTCGTCAGCCGATCTGGCGGAGCCCGCTGGATGCGGCGTCGGCGTGAAAAATCGGCCAAGGGAGGCAGAGCATACATGGGTCGTTGGCTAATCCAGCTTGTAGGAGAGCATAGGGATCTCGAGGAATTTCCTTATTGGTTCCCAGAAGGGGAAATTTACGCGTTCGAAGAAGATGACAAGGTTTTCCTTACAGGATCGAGGTTAGAACGTTGTAGCGAAGCGATTGAGGTACAGGAAACCGCGTTGCAAATCGTCGATGAATATTCAGCCGTCATTTCTCTGTTATGGCCTGCGCATAAACGGCCAGAAATCGTGGCAATCATTCGAGAAACGGACGACGGCAAACGAAATCAATTTATCTTCACTCCATTCATTGAAAGCCGAGCCAAATTACACCACTTGGCGGTTCGAGGGGTTGGTCAAGCCGAGGAAACGCTTACACAGACCAGGGGTCAACAACTTATCAATGCTGCCAGTTCGAACCATCATCTAAGAACTGGTCTGCATCTTTGGGGTGACCAGATACGAACTTGGCCAAGGCTCTATCGAATCCTTGAGGAACTTGAGACTTATCTGGGACAGAAGATGGACCATATCGGATTTTGTTCAAAACAAGAGCGATCTCGATTTACTCACTCTGCAAATTGCGCCGAGACCGCAGGTAAAGACGCTCGCCATGCTGGGGGTAAGTTCGATCCTCCTGAGAAACCGATGGCTCTTGGAGAGGCAACCGAATTCATTCGGGCTCTCTTGGAGCAAACGCTCTCAAATGCCGCATCGACGGATCGAATAGACTGATTGCGATTCCTAGGAGGATTCGCGAGTCTTCCGCAGTCTACGAGAAAGGCCGACACCAAGACGGTGCAATGGTCTTGCAAAACGTTCCGTGCCGTGCGGTCGAGGATCGGGCGGGGATGGTATACTGTTGGTTTTGAAGGCGTCAGGGGGCCATCGGGGCGCCGGGGAAGGCTCGGCGGGGAACGGGAAACGGAATGGCAAAGCATATTTTCGTGACGGGCGGCGTGGTGAGCTCGCTGGGCAAGGGGTTGACGTGCGCGTCGATCGGGATGCTGCTGGAGCATCGGGGGCTGAGGGTTCGGTTGCAGAAGTTCGACCCGTACATCAATGTCGATCCGGGGACGATGAGCCCGTATCAGCACGGCGAGGTGTATGTGCTCGACGACGGGTCGGAGTGCGACCTGGACCTGGGGCATTATGAGCGGTTTACCGATGCGCCGTTGACCAAGGATTGCAACTACACGACGGGGAAGATTTATCTGTCGGTGATCCAGAAGGAGCGCGAGGGGAAGCACTACGAGGGGAACACTGTGCAGGTGATCCCGCACATCACCGACGAGATCAAGGCGGCGGTGCTGAGGCTGGCGGATGACGACGTGGACGTGGTGATCACGGAGATCGGCGGCACGGTGGGCGACATCGAGGGGTTGCCGTTTTTGGAGGCGATCCGGCAGTTTCCGCTGGACGTGGGGAAGGAAAATTGCCTGTTCATTCATTTGACGCTTGTGCCGTATTTGAAGGCCGCCGGAGAGCTGAAGACGAAGCCGACGCAGCACTCGGTGACGGCATTGCGGCAGATCGGCATTCAGCCGGACGTGCTCATTTGCAGAACCGAGCATTCGATGAGCGAGGACATGAAGCAGAAGATCGCGCTCTTCTGCAACGTCGAGCCGAAGGCGGTGATCGAGGAGCGCGACCGGGAGTTCAGCATCTATGAGGTGCCGTTGAGCCTGGTGGGCAACGGGCTGGACGACCTGATCGTCAAGAAGCTGAACCTGAAGGCGAATCCGCTGGAAATCGATGACTGGCGCGACCTGGTTGAGCGGATCAAGCACCCGGACGCCGAGGTGACGATCGCGGTGGTAGGGAAGTACATCAAGCATCGGGATTCATACAAGTCGGTGTATGAATCGCTCGATCATGCGGGGATCGCGCATCGGGCGCGGGTGGTGGTGCGTCGGATCGAGTCGGAGGAACTGAGCCAGGGGGACCCGGGGGCCTTGCTGGCGGGGGTTGATGGGATTCTGATTCCGGGCGGGTTCGGGATGAGAGGAGTGGAAGGGAAGGTTGAGGCGATCAAGTACGCAAGGAGCAAGAAGATTCCGTTTTTTGGGATTTGCCTGGGGATGCAGTGCGCGACGATCGAGTTTGCCCGCAACGTGCTGGGCCTGGAAGGGGCCAACAGCACCGAGTTCGACAAGATGACCCCGCATCCGGTGATTGCCCTGATGGAAGGTCAGCGCGTGGTGCGCGAGCGGGGCGGCACGATGCGGCTCGGGACGCAGAAATGCGTCTTGCGACCGGGGAGCATTGCCCATCGAGCCTACGGCACGGATGAGGTCTGGGAGCGGCACCGGCACCGCTACGAGTTCAACAACGGTTATCGGATGCACATGGAAGACACCGGGTTGATTCCGACCGGGACCAGCCCGGACGGGTCGCTGGTGGAGATCATCGAGATTCCGGACCACCCGTGGTTCCTCGCCGTGCAGTTCCACCCCGAGTTCCGCTCGAAGCCGACGCGATCGCACCCGTTGTTCCACGACTTCATCGCCGCGGCGCTGGCCAGGCGGGAATCAGGACGGGCGGAGGTGGAGGCGAGGACCTGATCGGTCCGGGAGCAACCGTTCCACCCGTTTTTTTTCTCTTTGGAGGGACGAGCAATGGCGAGCATTACCCACGACGCGCCCACGATTCTCTCCGATGAGGAACTGCACACCCCGGAGATGACGCTGCCGGACCTGTTTGAGGTCATTGACGGAGTGGTGGTGGAGGTTCCGCCGATGGGTCTCGACGAAGGATTGCTTGCAAACGAGCTCAAGCGATTTCTTGATGCGTTCCTCGCTCAGCATCAGGTGGGTCGAGCACTCACGGAAATCCTCTTTGATCTGAGTCCGGCGGTGAATCGGAGTCGTCGGCCTGATGCGGCCTTCATCAGTTTTGATCGATGGCCGAGGGGCAAGCGACTCGGACGAGGGATCGCGATGCCTGCGACCCCCGAAATCGCCGCCGAGGTCGTCAGCCCCGGAGACGGGGCGGCCGATCTGATGGACAAGCTCCACGAGTACTTCGCCGCCGGGGCGCAGCTCGTCTGGATCGTGTATCCGAGCGTGGAACAGATTTACGTTTACGATTCGGTCTCATCTGTTCGGATTCTCGGCCGCGCCGACCGGCTGGACGGGGGCGCGGTCTTGCCAGGGTTTGTGCTGCCGTTGGCCGAGCTGTTCGGCCCAGCGGCCGAGCCGGGAGCCTGAGGCACCTCGGACGGGACGGTCTTCGGCTTCGGTGGGCTCTTGGGATTGGCGGAGGGGACCGTTAAGGTAAAGGCCACGCATCGCGTCGTGCCACTTCGTTCGAGAGAGGTCCCTCTGATGATGGTTGCGAAACTTCGAAGGCTCATCGTTCCTGGTGCGCTCATGGCGGCAGCCCTGACGCTGGGCCTCGGCCCGGCTCAGGCCGACGAACCGAACGCGAAGCCGCCGAATGTGGTGATGATTATCTCGGATGATCATGCCTGGACCGATTACGGCTTCATGGGGCACCCGTACGTGCGGACCCCCAACCTGGATCGGCTGGCGGGCGAGAGCCTGACCTTCAGCCGGGGGTATGTGCCGTCGAGCCTCTGCTGCCCGAGCCTGGCGAGCATCATCACCGGCCTCTTTCCCCATCAGAACAAGATCACGAGCAACGATCCGCCGGTGCCGGAAGGGATGACCAACGCCCAGTTCTACCGATCGTCCTTCTTCAATGAGGGTCGCGAGGTGATGAACCGGCACATGGAAGCCGTTCCCACACTGCCGAGGATGCTGGCCGAGCGGGATTACCTGAGCCTTCAAACGGGCAAGTGGTGGCAAGGGCATTACTCTCGGGGGGGATTCACCCACGGCATGACCCAGGGGCAGCGGCACGGGGATGACGGGCTGGTGATCGGCCGGGAAACGATGGAGCCGATCGAGTCGTTCCTCGCCGAGGCGAAGGAACAGGACCGCCCCTTTTTCGTCTGGTACGCCCCATTTTTGCCTCACTCGCCGCACAACCCGCCCGAGCGGTTCCTGCAGCGCTACACGAACATCGCCCCGAGTCCCTCAATCGCCCGCTACTGGGCCATGATTGAATGGTTTGATGAGACGTGCGGCACGCTGCTCGACCTAATCGACGAGGAAGGGCTGGCCGAGGATACGATTGTGCTCTACGTCACGGACAACGGCTGGACCCAGGACCCTGAGGGGCCCGGCTTTATTCGGTCGAAGCGGTCGCCGTACGACACCGGCCTGCGTACGCCGATCATGGTCCGATGGCCGGGCCGGGTCGAACCGCGATGCTCGCACGAGCTGGCCAGCTCGGTGGACCTGGCCCCGACGATTCTCAAGGCCGTCGGCCTGGAGCCGACCGAGGCGATGCCGGGGATCAACCTGCTCGATTCGGAGGCCGTTGGCCGTCGTCAGACGATTTTTGGCTCGAACTATGAACACAATGCCATCGACCTGGAGGAGCCGGCCGCGAACCTGCGCGAGCGGTGGGTGATCGACGGCTCGTGGAAGCTGATCGTCCCGACCGATCTGAGCGATCTTGACGGTCCCGAGCTGTATCAACTCGACGCCGATCCGGCCGAACTGCGGAACCTGGCCGACGGGCAAACCGACCGTGTCGGGCAGATGATGGAGACGCTCAACGGGTGGTGGACCCCCCAGCCGTGACGGCCGATCGGGGCAATTGGGGTTTGCAGCGGGGGTCGCAATCCGTTATCGGTGGAGGTTCGGCTCTGCGTCCCGAGGCGCAGGGTACTCCGCGACTCGAACCACGGGAGCTTTGTCATGGCCCAGGCCCAAACCGGCAACACGGTCCGCATCCACTACACCGGCCGGCTGGCCGATGGCACCGTTTTTGACAGCTCGGACGGCCGGCAGCCGCTCGAATTCACGATCGGCGAAAGCCAGGTGATTCCCGGCTTCGAGGAGGCCGTCACCGGCATGGAGCCAGGGCAGGAGACCACGGTGACGATCCCCTCCGATCGGGCCTACGGCGCCCATCGGGAGGAGCTGGTCTTTGACGTTCCCCGCACCCAGTTCCCAGACGACCTCGACCCGCAGATCGGCCAGCAATTGCAAATGACCAACGGCAGCCAGACGGCCGTCGTCACCGTGTCGAGCCTCTCGGACGGCTCGGTCACGCTCGACGCCAACCACCCGCTTGCGGGCAAGGATTTGACGTTCGACATCGCCCTGGTTGAGATCTGCTGAGAATTCGGGCGGTTCGCGTTTGCCTGTCGCGGCCCCCTCTCCCGAGCCGGGGGAGAGGGTGGCCGATCACGGTTGCGCGTGCGCGCTCAGCCGGCCGACGAACGGGCGAACAGGTCTCGGAGGCGGATGCGGACGCGGGCGGAAACCTCGCCGTGGGTTTGGTGCTGAAGGTGAGCGAGCTGCTCCTCGAACGGGCCGAGGGTCCAGCAGGCATCGGCAGGAAGGTCCTCGATGGGGGGGCCGGTGTCGTCGTTCAGGGGGCAGATGTCGCGGAGCTCGATGAGGGAATCGCCGTCGTCGGCCTCGTCGAGCCAGCGGAGGGGGTAGCCCTGGGTCCGGCAGACGTAGGGGCGATGGTCGTAGATGCGGCACGCCCCCTGATCGTCGAGGAAGGCGCAGGCCCCTTCGGGATGGGGGGCCTCGGTCGCGAGCAAGCGGGCATGATGCCGACGGATCCGATCGGCCTCGACCGGGAAGACGGTCAGGTCGTCGACGCAGCACGAGGCACAGCCGAGGCGGCATTGGAGCCGGTCGCGGTGCAGGGCGTCGAGCGGGGCCGTGGCGCGATCGACGGCGCGGTGCAGAGCGGCGATCGGGTCGTCGGCGTCGTCGGTCGGATCGGGCACGCCAGGGGGCTCCGGGGGATTCCCTCGAAGGGGATGGATTATCCTTCGCGTTCGGCCATGATCATGCGGTGATGATGGGAGAGCAGGACATAGTTCGTGAACGCGAGATAGCCGAGCAGGAGGGTGAGGATGAGCCACTGCGCCCAGATGGCCGCGAGGGCCGCGCCGGTGCCCGCGGCGAGGAACGAGACGATGTGCGCCCGGCGGGCTCCGTTGCGAGGACTGACGCGATCGAAGAGCGTCATCATGAGCTGCCCACCGTCGAGCGGCCAGATGGGAATCAGGTTGAAGACGCTGTAAAGGATGTTCAACAGTAACAGGGTGGAAAGCGCCAGCTCGGCCTCGGGGCCGAGGGAGACGCCGGAGGTGACGAGGATCGCCCAGAGGATGACGGCCGCGATGGCGAGGAGGAACCCGGCGACCGGCCCCATCAAGGTGACAAGCAGGCGGGCGCCAAAGCCGCGTTGCTCACGATCTGAGGCGCAGACACCGCCGAAGCCGTGCAAGACGATCCAGGGTTGCTCGCCGCCAAGCTTCGCTGTCAGGCCGTGGCCGAGTTCGTGGACCAGGACCGAGAGGAAGACGCAGGCGGCGATGATCAGGGTGTTTTCGGGAGCGGTTTCCCCGCCGAATCGCATGCCGATGATGGCCGCAATGAGCCAGAAGAACGGCGAGACGCGGATCGGGATGCCGAAGAGCCGGAAGTTCAGGTCGAATCGGGTCGGGCTCGGGATGCCGAACATGAAGGGTTCCCTTTGTCGCCGAGGAGGAGCCGATCCGGTCAGCCCCGGGCGTGATGGTCGTCGGTCGGGCAGGTTTCTGGAGCAGCCGGCGAGGACTGGCCGGCCACGAGGGTTTCGATCAACCGGAATCGGCCGCCGGGCAAGGTGAAGCGGATGAGATCGGCCGGGGCGCCGGGGGCGAGGACCGGTTCGGGATGGCCGATCAACCGGGCCGGTCGAGTCGAGGCGCAGGCGATCGCCTCGATCGCCGAGAGGCCGGCGGCCTGCATCAGGCGGTCGATGCCGATGGGTAAGGGTCGATTCGCTCCGGCCAGGTACGGTGTTCCGGCCACGACGACCCGGCCCGACGCCTCGACGGCCCAGCGGCCGTAGGTGCCCGGCGGCAGGCCGGCCAGGGGGCTGGCGTCGCTGACCAGGATGATCCGCTCGGGAGTCTTGGCGCGAACGAGGACGCGGATCACGTCGTCGTCGAGGTGGTGGCCGTCGGCGATGAGCGAGGCGCAGAGGCGGTCCTCGGCGGCCTGGGTCCAGATCGGGTTCGGATGCCTCGGGAGCTGGGCGACGATGCCGTTGCCCAGGTGGGTGCTGAGGCGAGCCCCGGCATCGGCGGCGCGGCGGATTGTTTCGGGATCGGCGGCGGAGTGGCCGAGGGCCACCGTGACTCCCGAATCGGCGACCCGTTTGATCAGGTCAAGCGCGCCCGGCCGCTCCGGGGCGAGGGTGAGGAGGGTGACGCGGCCGCCGCTGGCCTCCTGGAGCTGCTGGAACAGGGGCCAATCGGGGTCGCGGATGGCCTCGATCGGGTGGGCGCCGCGGTAGCCGTCGTCGGGGGAGAGGAAGGGGCCTTCGAGGTGGATGCCGGCGACGCGGTGGGCGACCTGGGGGTCGGCCTCGCAGGCTTCGGCGATGGTGGCGACGCCGTGCCGCATGTCGTCGGCGGGGGCCGTGATGAGGGTCGGGCAGATGCGGGATGAGCCGTCGGCATCCTGCGCGAGGACGATCTCGTGGACCTGCGCGACGGTCAGGGTCGGGTCGGAGAACGAGACGCCGAGGCGGCCGTTGGTCTGAATATCCCAGAGGGCGGGGGCGATCCAGGGGTCGTCGGGGCCGATCGCCTCGGGACCGTCAGCGGCTTCGACCGAGGCGATCTTCGGGCCGTCGCAGGTCAGACGAACCCATTGGCCATCGTTGAGGTGACGAGCAACGATTGCAGGCACGGTCATTACTTCCCGTTCTCGATCAAGACGACGTTGTCGACGCGGCAGACGACATCCTGAAAGTCGTCGTTGGTCGAGTATTCCCAGCCGATCAGATAGCTGTTGGGGACCTTTTCGCCGGTCTCGGGATCGACGTAGGGGTAGATCATGGCCTTGTACGGTTGCTCGGCCAGGCGATCGTTGATGGCGCGGACCTCGGCGGGCTGGGTAAAGACACCGCCGTCGTTAAGTCCGTCGTTGGAGAGCCAGAAGCCGAAGACGCGGTCGCCGGGGTCGATCGAAACGGTTGAGCCGTCGAGGAGGGGAGGGGGGATGTTCTCCCAGCGTTCCAGGTCGCGGCCTTCGTGCTTGTACTCGTAGGCCCAGAGTTCCCGCTTGGTCGGCTGGCCGGGCTCGGCGCCGGGAACGTAGATGCCGCCTCGGTTGACGGTGACGAGACCGAGGGCAAGGATCGGCGTGTAGGAAACCGGGCCGTCGCCGGCCTTGCGGAAGAGACCGGGGGTGGCGTCGGGGGTCGTCTCGACGGGGTTGAGCAGGTCGTCGAACATATCGAGCCCGTAGATCCCCTTGAGAATCGCGACCCAGTCCGGCTCGTTCGGGCCGGGGGTGATCCGCGGCTGGTTGGGCGTCTGGGCGGCAGCCGAGGTGGCCAGGGCAAGGAGGACGATCAGGGCGGGGAAGGATCGACAGTGTGGGAGAAGCATCGCGGTCCCTCGACTCGATGGGGCGGCTCGTCAGGTTGGACCTGGATTCCGAGAGAGCCTCATCGTAGCACGTCGAAGCGATGTCGGGAACGGGCGCGAGGCGATCGGCTGCGGGGGATGGGGCAGGACGGAGGACCTTCGCCCCGAGTTCGTCAGGCGATTTCGGGGATCGTTCATGGAATGACGAGGAGGCCCTCACCCCGACCCTCTCCCCGCCGGGCGGGGAGAGGGAGGAAGATCGTGAGCCCTCGACCCCGCGAGCGGGGAAGCCGGTGGCCGAAGGCCGGGTGAGGGGGAGGGCGGAGCGATCGCAAAGCTCGGAGAAAACGCGCCGGACCCCTCACCCCGGCCCTCTCCCCGCCGGGCGGGGAGAGGGAGTCGAACAGTCTTGAGCACCACGGGGAGTCGATGTAGGGTCCGAGGTGCAGGGTCCGAGGTACAGGCCTTCGGATTCGGCGAGGGTCAGCTCGGCGAATCCTGCATCGACGGCAGTGGGGCATGGCCGAGGGGAGACGTGGGTCAACCGTTCAGGAACGCGGCCCGAGGGAGCATGCGGGCGGGCAGTTGCGGGAAGACCGGGAGCCGCTCGGGCCGGGTGAACTCGCCTTGGGCCGGGAAGGCGGGGCGAGGCCGCTGCATGGCGAAGAGATTCGGCCGGGGGGTATTCAGCGCGGCGGGCCGCTGCCAGGCCGAGGCCAACCGGGTCGGCCGTTCGACGTTGGTCATGGCCACCGGGTTGATGGGCATTGGCAGGGGTCGGGCCCGCCGGTGCGACTGGTGAATGTAAATGGTGAGGGGGTCGGAGACGGCAAATTCATTGACGTCGAGCCGGATCGTTCCGGTGGTCGGAGCGATGATCGCCTCGCCGGTCTGGGTGAAGGTGCCGGTGGTGGGGAGGATCTGGCCGACGCCGTTGGAGAAGGTGCCGGTCCGGCTGCTTTCGTCGCCCGTGCCATTGGAGAAGGTGCCGGTCCGGCTGCTTTCGTCGCCCGTGCCGTTGGAGAGCGATCCGGTGCGGCTGCTCTCGTCGGCCGTGCCGTTGGAGAGCGATCCGGAGAGATCGGACGTTGAGACGGTGCCGGTTACCTCGGTTTCGAAGACGTTGAACTCGACCGGTCCGTCCGACTCGAACTCACCGGCACCGACGCCGACCACATCAATGTCGATTTCGAGGGTGCCGAAAATCTCGTCGGTAATCCCTTCGGTTTCGGCCACGGTGCCGTCGAGGTCGGACTCGAACCCGTTGATGGACACATCGCCTTGCAGGTTGGAGATGGTGCCGGCATTGATGCTCAGATCACCCTGAAGGTTGGAGATGGTGCCGGGGTTGATGCTCAGATCACCCTGCAGATTGGAGATGGTGCCGGGGTTGATGCTCAGGTCGCCTTGCAGATTCTCAAGGGTGGTGCCGTTGATCGCGAGGTCGCCGGTCAGGCCGGTCAAGGTGGTGGCGTCGATCGTCTGGGTTCCGTCGAGGAACCCGGTCGCCTGCTGACGGACGATGATCGAGTTCATGTCGGCGCGCATGGTCGACGGCAACTCGAAGGTGGCGCGATAGCGGCCGAGGATGTTGGTTGTGGTGGAGGTCAACGGCTGGCCGTTATTCAGGATATTCCCCTGGGCATCGAGGCCGAAGACTTCGACGACGGTGTCGAAGTTGCTCGAAGAGGGCTGCGCGGTGCCGACGACCGTGATCGGTGTCGGTTGCGTGATGACGACCCGCCCATGACCGACCCGGACGAAGGGGGAATCGGCCACGACCTCGACGGTGGGCTTGGCGTTGATCAGAACACTCATCAAGGCCCGCGTTTCAAGGAATTCCGGCAACCCTGACTCAAAGCGGCGAGACTGGCGCGATCGGCGCGGCATCGTGCAATCACTCCCTGACGTCAAAAGCAGTACGCCAACCTCCTCTGGCGTTGGTCAAGCGGAGTCTTCACCGAGAAAGACTTCGCGTCCTGATCGATCACAGCGTTGTATCGGAGTATCGGATCGAGTTCTGGACGCGATCGATCCCAAAAGGAATCCGAGCGTGGAATTCCCATTGACTGATCCGACCAGGACGCACAATCGGTCGGCCAGTCGGTAATGATGAGGCGATTGCTCCCGGAATCCAAGGGCCGAGACCAGAGTCCGGCCCTTGGATTCCGGGGGGGCCCAGTCAGCGGTGAAGCATGGAATCGAGGGAGGGGATGACGTAGGTTCCCAGCTTCATCTGATCGAAGATGGCGGGCTCGGAAGCGTAATCGCGGGCCGTTTCGAGGGAGATCAAATCCTTCTTGTAGAGGTCGAAGAGGTACTTCTCAAAGATGAACGAGGCCGAGGCATCTTGTTGCATGCCGATCTTAATGCCGATGGTGTTGCCTTCGAGGATGGCGTCGGTCACGGCCTTGGTGTCGTTGAAGAGGAATTCGAGCGCCGGGAGGCGTCCGCCGCCGGTTTTTGGTACGAGACGCTGGCAGATGACGCACTTCAGGGCGTCACGGAGTTGGAGCTTGACCAGGTCACGCTCGACCGGATCGAAGAAGCTGACGATCCGGTTGACGACCTCGTAGGCGGTTCCGGAGTGGAGGGTGCTGATGACGAGGTGGCCGGTGGCGGCGGCGTTGATGGCCGAGCGGATGGTGTCGGGATCGCGCATCTCGCCGATGACGATCACATCGGGGTCGTGGCGCAAGGCGCCGCGAACCGCGTCGTGGAAGGAGCCGATGTCTTCTCCGACGTCGCGCTGAGAGACGACCGACTTCTTGCTTTTGTGAACGTACTCGACGGGCTCCTCGATACAGAGGATATGCAAGGATTTGTTTGAATTGATCCAGTCGACGAGCGAGGCGACGCTGGTCGACTTGCCGCTCCCTGTCATTCCGGTCACGAGGACGAGGCCGAAGTGAAGGGCACCGAGGCGTTCCATGGCCGATCGGGGGATGTTCAAGTCCTCGAACGAAGGGATCGTCTCGGGCAGGAAGCGCATGGTGCAGTGGGGCACGCTGGCCTTAACGAAGGCGGAGACGCGAGCGTAGCCCAGCCCGACCTGGTGATAGATGAAGCTGCACTGCTGCCGCTCCAGAAATTCTCGGGCGTGCTTTTCGGGGGCGATGTCGTTGATGAAGGAATGGATCTGTTCGGAGGAGAGGGTGTCGAACGCCTGGACGCGTCGGAGGATGTTGTCGACGCGGAAGACGGGTGGTGCCCCCGGGTAAAGGTGTACGTCGCTGGACTTGAACTTGATCATCGCCTTGAAGATGTTTTCAGGGCTTAGCGGCGTGGTGCGGTACTCCTCGCCGTGAACGCGCCAGACCTCGGGCAGGGGGAAGGCGCGTGAGAGCAGGTCGCAGGCATCGTGCAGTTGCTGAACCTTCTCGTCGGAGGAGGCTGAGCAGTGGAGGATCAGGGCTTCTTCGAGCTCTGACAGCTCGCAGGCGACGGAGCACTCGCTGGCGAACCCGGCGAGTGCTCGTTTCAGATCAGCGCCGGGCTCGGGGAACCGGACGGTGAAGTCGTGGAAGTCACCTTCGAAGTTCGGCCTCCAGGCCGCGATCTCGACGCCTCGGGCGCGGACGACCATCCGCCTGGGGGGGCCGTGGATTGCCCGTAATTGCTCGTCGGCCATCTGGACGATCGACCAGAAACTTTTTTGATGGCCAATACCGAGCACAACCTCTTTCATGGCTGCACTCCTGAATACGTTGACGCGGTGGAGAGCGATTCCGAACCGGAAGGTAGCTCGCGAGGAGGTAGCCAGACGGCCCGGTCGTCATAAGCAAGCTGACGCCGACGTGTCATTCAAGGATACACGACGCGCGAGGCGGACGATATGGTTGGCCCGAACACCTCTGGAATTCAGAGGGGGTGTGCGTCGGGGTGTTGGGGCGGGGAGCGGGTTCGGATACGGTGGAGGGCTCGACCGAGCGACGAGCGAGCACTCGCCCCGAGGCCCCAGGACCCGCCGCCATGTCTCATGCTGCCCGCCGGACCGCAACCGAGATGCAACTGGTGAACGGCTCGACCGGCGACCCGCTGCTGTTCGTCGATTATCCGGGTCGTGACGACGCCTTGCTGTTCGATGCCGGAGAAAACGGCAACCTGAGCGCCGGGAGACTGACCGACCTGGCCGCCGTGTTTCTCAGTCATCATCACGTCGATCACCTGGTCGGGTTCGATCGGATCGTTCGGGCGAACCTTGACCGGGACAAGGATTTGCATGTGGTTGGGCCGGAGGGAACGATTGATCGGATCTCGGCGCGGGTGCGGACGTATGACTATCCGTTTTTTCCCTTCCAGAAACTCCGCCTACATCTGACCGAGGTGCGGGCCGATCAGTTGCGATCGGCGGTGCTGGAGTGGGGGGAGAAGTTGCCCGAGCCGATCGTTACGGAACGCGCGATTTCCCCGAAGGACCACACGCCCACGGTCTTTGAGAACGGGGTGCTGCGGGTCGAAGCCGCGCGGGTCGATCACACGGCGCCGTGCCTGGCCTTTGCGATTGTGGAGACGCCGGGCTTCCACGTTGATGGCCAGGCGCTCCGGGAGGGGCCGTTACGTCCGGGAGCCTGGGTGAGTCGGGCGATGGAGATGCTCCGGGAGGGGCAGGCCGAGGAGACTCCGGTGGAGATCGACGGGGGCCTGTTTCCGCTGGGAAGGCTGCGCGATCGGTATTTTCACAAGAGCCGAGGGGCCCGGATCGCCTACGTGGTCGATACGCTCTGGAGCGAGACGAGCCGCCCGACTCTGCTGGAACTATGCCGCCGCGCAACCCGGTTGTATTGCGATTCCTTCTACGCTCAGGCCGATCTGAAAAAGGCGAAAACGCACAAGCACATGACCGCGACTCAGGCGGCGGAACTGGCCCGAGACGCCCACGTTGAGGAGCTGACGCTCATTCATTTTTCGAATCGTTATGTTGGACGATATCATGATCTGGTTGCCGAGGCTGCCGCGATCTACCCCAATGTTTCGGCCGAGCTGAACGATTCGGCGAGCCAGCCCGCTCCCAACCCGGGCAGGAGGCGCCGCCGCGGTTGATCGCGCGAGCTTCGAGCCAACCGTCGGTGTCTTCAACGATTGCCGGGCGCTTTTCCGCAAGATCGGCCCCGCGAGGGCGAATGCTTCTCTCGACAGACAGGAATTGAATTGGATTGAATCGAAGGCGTGAACCCGAAGGAACTGTGATGGACGGCACCGAACCGATCGAACGCGAGGGGTCGAGCTTGAGTTCGTCCGAACCGGACGAGCCGATCGCCTATGACCGTGTCGCTCACGACGAACACCCCCGCAACGACGCTCGGCAGCAATTGCGCGCCGAGGAGGCCGAGCAGAAGATTCGGGACGGCGTGGCGATCAGCAATGCCGTCATCGTGGGTCGGCTTCGGCTGCGAGGAACGTTCGAGAAGGCGGTAAGGTTGCAGAATGTCGAGATCCCAAACCTGATCATTGACGGTGCGATCTTCGCCGACGAGGTCGTCTTCCGAAGCTGCCGCCTGAACCGGCCGATCATCCAGCGGAAGACACGGTTCGAGGGCGGGCTGTCGATGCAGGGGAGCGAGATCTCCCGGGCGAAGTTCGACGACGTGAAGATTCAGGGGAAGGCGAATTTCCAGAGCGTCCGATTCCGGAGCAAGCTGGATATTCTCCGCGTGCGATTCTTCGAGTCGGCGAACTTCTGGGAGGCACGGTTCGACGGCTGGGTCGATTTCAAGATGTGCCGGTTTGACGGGGTGGCCGACTTCCGGAGCATTTGCGCCGACGAGGGCTTCACCTTCCGGATCTGCGACTTCGCCGGCGACTTCCTTTTCCGGGGGGCCAGCGTGGCGAAGAAGTGCGAGTTCAACGAGTCCAAGTTCCAGGGGATGATCGACTTCTCGAAAGCGAAGCTGCACGACTATGTGTATCTGGAATTGATCACGCTGGGCGAGGGTGCGCGGTTCGCCTTCTGGAACGCCGTGGCCGAGCGGGTGCAGGTGCGCCCCGATCAACTGCAAGGGCGGATCGCCAGCGAGTGCGAGAAGGATCACGCGAAGGCCATGTGCGAATATGGCCTGTTGAAGCGAAACTTCGAGGCCTTGCATCGTCATGAAGAGGAAGACTGGGCCTTCTATCACTTCAAGGTGAACGAGCGGCGATCGAAGCCGAGGACCTGGGCTCGCCCGTGGTCGAAGATGAGCCAGGCGTTTGAGTGGCTGGTGCTCGACCTGGGTTGCCGATACGGCACCAGCCCGTTTCGGACGGTGGCCGCCGCGGCGGTGATGATCATTGCGTTCAGTCTTGTGTACATGATGGGAGTTACGTTGCTGCCGCTCGAAGCGGGGAAGGTTCCCTTCGACGGCGAGCCGACGACGCTGGCCAACCGGGTCGTGATCGGGCTGGTGACGAGTGTTTCGGCCTTCACCGACGGACTGGGGAGCCTCCGAGAGACGGCAAAGGGGTGGATGAACCTGTTCCTGGTGGCCGAATCGCTGCTGGGGACGCTCGTCTGGGGCCTGTTCATCGTGGCCTTCAGCCGGAAGGTGATTCGCTGAGCCAGGAGAGTCGGGAGGATGGGACGATCCTCCCGCTCTCGGCAGTTCGCTCGGATGAGGATAGAATCCGACGTGTCTCGATCTGCCATCGTTGGGGGAGCCTCATGGCCCCGATCACCTACCCCCACCTCATTAGAAACTCCCGAAGGAACTCCAATCATTGAGGGGACGCGCATCTAGGTCCTGTTCATCGCCCGCGAACGGTTCGCCGGGAAGGATACCGACACCATCCAGCGTCTCCTTCCCGACCTGACGCTGGGTCAAATTCATTCGGCCCTGGTGTATGATGACGACCATCAAACGGTGATGGACGAGGAGATTGCGCGGCGAGATCGGATGTTCGAGCAGCGGAAGGCCGAGGCGACCGAGTCTCCTCTGAAGCGGAAGCTCAAGGACCGAGGATTGATTCCGTGAACCTCCGGCTGTAGCTCGATCATCATGTCCCGTCTGCCGAGGCCGGGTTGATCAGGAACCTCCGAACCCGAGAACCGGGCGGTGTGTCTGGAGCGGATTGACGAATCGGCGAGCAAACGGGATCGGGGCAACGAGGAGGCAGGAAGATGGATCGGCTCGGGTCGAGGCGGGGAAGGACCCGAGGGGCCTTCGTTCAGAAGGTGCGCGACGGGCTGGCGGTGGAGCTGCCGCCGATGATCCGGCTGGCCGGGCCGGTGGTGCTGGCCGAGCTGGGATGGATGGGCATGGGACTGGTCGACACGATGTTCGTCGGCCGGCTCAGCGCCGAGGCGATCGGGGCGGTCGGCATCGGCCACGCGGTCTTCTTCGTGACGACGATCGCGGGCATGGGGTTGTTGCTCGGGCTTGATACCTTGATCTCGCAC
Source organism: Tautonia rosea (assembly GCF_012958305.1). Classification (NCBI taxonomy): domain Bacteria; kingdom Pseudomonadati; phylum Planctomycetota; class Planctomycetia; order Isosphaerales; family Isosphaeraceae; genus Tautonia; species Tautonia rosea. The sequence continues at coordinate 25,965 of NZ_JABBYO010000021.1, forward strand.
GCCTTCGGCGCGGGGCGGCTCGACGAGTGCCGGAAGTGGCTTCGGCACGGGATTTATCTGGCCCTGATCCTTTGTCCGCCCTTGATGCTGGTTTGCTGGCTCGCGGGGGGGCAACTGGAGCGGATCGGGATTGAAGCGGCCGTCCGTCCCGAGGCGGAAACGTACGTCCGGTTGGTGACGCTTAGCCTGCCGCCCTTGCTGCTCTACACGGCCTTTCGGCGGTACTTGCAGGCGCAGAACCGGACGGGGGCGATCGTCTTTGCGCTGGTGTCGGCCAATCTGGTGAATCTGGTCGTCAACTGGCTCCTGATCTTCGGCAACCTCGGCTTCCCGAAGCTCGGCGTGGCCGGGGCGGCCTGGGCAACGGTGATCTCGCGAGGGTGGATGGCCCTGGTCCTGCTGCTGGAAATCGTTCGGATCGATCGGAAGCTTGGCCCGGAGGCCTGGCGAGGCGGCTGGAGGCCCGAGCGGCGTCGGTTCCGGTCGCTGGTGACGCTCGGCTTGCCGGTGGCCGGTCAGTTGATCCTGGAGATGGGGGCGTTTGCGACGGCGACGTTCCTGATCGGCCGGCTTGATCCGGCGTCGCTGGCGGCGCATCAGATTGCCCTGAACGTGGCGAGCCTGACGTTCATGGTGCCGCTCGGGATCAGCTCGGCCGCAGCGGTGCGGGTGGGTCAGGCGATCGGCCGAAAAGACCCGCGCGGAGCGGGCCGCGCGGGGTGGTCGGCATTGGCGCTGGGGACGGCGTTCATGACGGTTGCGGCGGTCACGTTCGTGCTGGTGCCGAGGGGGATTCTCTCGATCTTCACCGATCAAGCCGGGGTGATCGCCGTTGGGGTGGTCCTGCTCTGGGTCGCGGCGGTGTTCCAGTTGTTCGACGGGGTGCAGGTGATCGCGACCGGAGCGCTCCGCGGCTCGGGAGACACCCGCACGCCGATGCTCGCCAACCTCGCCGCGCACTGGGCGATCGGCCTGCCGATCGGGGTCGGGCTGTGCTTCGGCCTGCGGGTGGGAGTGATCGGCATGTGGATTGGGCTGTCGGTCGGCCTGATCGTGGCGGGGGTGCTGTTGCTCTGGGCCTGGTCGCGGAGGGTGGCGGGAATGCTGCCCGAGTGTTCCGAGGTCCAGGAATCGCTGACGGTGGAAGTGTGAGCAGAAGGGGAAGGCGTCCATTCCGAATCGCTTCAGACGATTCCGAGACGGTGGCGAGATGGTCGTGTCACGGTTCAACTCCGTCCGGCTCATCGCGTCGCGACCGAACCGTGCCGCCATCGCTTGCCGCGGGCGTTCCAGGTTCTGGAGATCCGACTCAAGGGCCCGGATCGTCACCCGAGATGCTGGCACGCAACCGCAAAACCCTCGCGTGCCAATCTTTCAATAACACGAATGCCAACAAATAGAAAACTCGATCCTATTTTCGCATTTGATAACGGCATCGACCCTGTGAGGTCGTTTGCGGTTGAGGCCAATTGCCAGCGTCATGCTGAGATCGTCCTGGGCGTTGTCCCTCCTGCTCGACTCCGCACCGGGGAGGGTTCGGGCGGTTAGACGCGGGATCCAGGTCGCGGCACGGGGTATCATAGGAATCAATCGGACCAAGATCTCTACGTTAAGCGAATCGCACGATGTTCGTGCAAGCGCAAGAGGTCACGCGCTCGATCTTCACCGACGAAGCCGACTCGATTCCGCTACCCCCCCCGACGGAGGAACTCCTGGTCTGACCCATCCCCACCCCCGGCTGCACCGGAATTCCGTCGTCGAGTTACGATCGGAGGTGCGACGTGAGCACGCACGATCAGCAATCCATGGTGGCCCTCCGGCCTGGGCTGCTCGCAGACGCCGGAGGGATCTGTGACGCATCTGACGCCCTCCAGGAGTTGGTTGACTCGACCGCCCCGTATGGGACAGTGGAACTCCCCCCGGGGGTATATCTGCTGGGCCGGCCGCTTGTCATTTCCAGGCCCCTCACCCTGACGACCCGAGGCCGGGCCGATTCCAATGAGCCCATCGCCTCGGCCTTCTCTGCATCGTACAACCCGAGACACTTCGCCACCCTAAAGGCCGCCCCGACGCTGCTCTTTCGCGATCCCCGGCGGCTCCGCGACCAGCACGAGGGGCTGCTTTGCATCCGACCGTCGGAGCATGAAGACCTGCTTGCCGATGTCCAGATTCACCACCTGATCTTCGACGGTAATGCTCGGGCTCGGCGGGAGGCAGCGGGGGATTGTCGTACCTGCGACCAGTTCAACTGCGCCAACGTCAACGCCCAGCGCTGCCGGAACCTCGAGTTTCGTCATAACGTCTCGATCGACGGTTGTACGGGGGGCAACGATCCCTACGCGAACCTCTTCATCGATACTCCGGGCCTGTGGCTCTACGGCAACCTCTTTTCCAGGCATGGAGACGTGCCCATCGGCTGGCAGGCTCCGAGCTACCTGAGCAGCACCACGGTCCACCAGTTGGCGACCAACAGTCTGGAAATCCAGGCCAACTCCGGCGATGTCCCCGACCTCTGGATCGCCGACAACCTGGTGTTCGATCCTTCGAACCTCGGCATCGTGCTTCGACCGGGCACTGACAGAACAATCACCGGAGAGGTCACTCGCAACGAGATCAAACAACAGCGCAACATGAACTGGGGGGCGGCCCTCTTGCTCTACGGCCAAGGCTCGTTCGGCGACGGGACCCGTCAGGATTCGCGAAACACCTTGCTCGTCCACCACAATCGGATCGACGGCAACTCCGCCGGCGCGACGATCCCGGGGACGCGCACACGACTCCGCATGGCACCGTTCGGGATCCAGATCGGCACCCGTCCGTACGGCCCGGCCCCCGACGTCCTGGCATGGCGGGTGGAGGGGGGGCGGATCTTCGCGAATTTCATCGACAATACTCAGGTTGGCATTAATGTCGATGGCGCGGGAACGGTCAGTGCCCCGGTGGTCGTCGTTGATAATGAGACTGGCCCGGGGGTCGGGTTGGCCTTCAACAAGGCTCCCAGGCTCGACGGCCCGTGCTCCGGCAATGTGGTGCTCGCGAACGAATCGCTCGAGACCGAAGCGGGGTTCACCCGGCAAACCGGCCCGCTGGTCCTCTCTGCCGATGAGGATCGGCAGCTAGAAGGCTGGGGATCGGTCCCCACACACGAGCAATGCGCCTGGGGATGTTGTCCGGCCCTGATTGCAGTCGCTCCCAAACCGATCGGCCCCGTCGTCGCTGATCTCGGCGTCTTCGGATCAATGGCCATCGTCCGCAGACGACCCCTCGGACGGCTCTTCTCGCGGGGACGCAGGGCACTTCGGGCGCTGCTGCGTCGAGATCGCCGATGACCGGACGCCCGACCGCCGGAGCACAGGCCGGCTATCCCGGAATGTCCAATCCCGATCGATGGGAGGAGATGGGTCATCTGGTCAGGCCCGCCCAGCCGCGATAGCATGAAACCCTCGCGTCGTCAGGAGACGGCGGGCGGCAGGGGTGAGGAGACGATGGAGAGCAGGGCGGGCGGTGGTCGGGGGATGTCGCTGGACGAGCTGAAGCAGGCGATGCGGGCGGCCGACCCGAACGCCTTGCTCGTGCCCCCGCGCATTCTGAGACGGGTCATCAAGCACGATCGGAAGATGGCCTCGCTCGGGTTGCAGGTCCCGCACCGAAAGACGTACGTGCTCGACGCCAACACGGCCACCAGCATCCTGGAACGGGATGAGTTGGGGCTTGATGTCGAGGCCGAGGCCGCCCTGACCGGATCGGTGATCCTGCTGGCCGAGCCCCCTCCGGAACGCCTGGCGACCATGACGCGCGGCCAGGTCTTGCTGCGCTACTGGCGGATGCTCTTTCACGCCCGGATCGACGAGGAACTGGAGCACCAGCGCCGTTCGGGCTCCCTCTCCGACGCGGTCTTGCGGAGCCGGGTCGATCGGATCGGCCAGACCATCTTCGACGAGGCCCGGATGGTCCTCCGGCTCGAAGACTATCTGCTGCCACCGCGCGACCTGTGGGAAGTGTATCGAGAATTCGCGGCGGTTTACCTGGAGCTGCGCCACTTCGCGCCGCGATTGCTCGGCTCGTACTTCCCGGCGATCGAGGATCGTGAGGCGGTCGACGCCGTGCTGGCCGAGGATGTCAACGCACCGGCCTTGTTTGATCGGACCCGGCCTCCGGGAGCCCCCGAACCGGCTGCGCTGGGGGCCTTGATCGAGGCGGCGGCCGACGAGCCACCGCCGCCGGACGAGGCGGTCGGCACCTGTCCGCTGCCTGCCACGAAGCCGGCCCGGAGGCTGGCCGAGCAGCTTGTTCGGCGGTCGGAACGGTCGGAACGACGCGGGAATGTGGTGCGAGCAGCCATTCAGCTTGCCCGATCGTCGAAGTTCATCGACCCGCTTGGCCCCCCCTCGGCCTCTGATCCGTGGACCAGGGCCCGAGCCGCCCTGGGTGTGCTGGGAGAGCGACTGGTCGAGGCGTTGGGACTCGATCCGAACGAGGCCGACGACTGGCGGCGTGCCTTGCCTGCCCTGCTGGCTCCGGCGTCGGAGGGGATCTGGGCGGTCGAGGCTCGGCTCTTGTTCGACCTGCAAAAGCTTTGTGTCGATTATGAACGGCCGATCTACACGGTGGATCTGGTCGAGTGGTTTTTGACGTTTGGGCGTCGGCCGATCAAGCGATTGTTGCCGCATCAGCGCGAGCTGCTGGCGGTCAAGCACTTGCGGTCGGCTCACCGTCGCCTGCGGCACGCTCGAATTTCCGATCCCGACCGTCGACGGCTGGCTCACCTGATCTCGGGGGCCTTGCACCGCGCCGAGGTCACGCTGCGCGACCAGTGCCGCGAGCCCCTGGCCGACTCGCTCCGCCAGACCGGCTTGCACCCTCGGTCGGTGGCCGAACAGGTTTCGTTTGACAAGTCGGTGGAGGAGCTGCTCGACAAGGTGGTGGAGCAAGGGTTCTTGACCATGAGCGACCTGCGCGACGCGGTCGCGAGGAATCACGTCAAGCTGCCTGACCTGTCGGGAGCCCAGGAATTTTTCAAAGGGGACCGCCTCTTAAAAGCCAATCGCCGGATGGCCGTCTCGCTCGACGGGATTTACCGCCGGGGAGAGGTTTACCTGAGGTGGTTGCAGCGGTTCAGCTCGCTGGCGTTTGGCACGCCGGTCGGCCGGTTTCTGATGAATTACGTCGTCCTGCCCTTTGGCGGGGCGTTCGTGGTGCTGTTCTTCGTGGACCACCTGTTTGCGGTCGTGACCAAGCAGCTCGGGTACGGCGAGGACCCGGAGAAGGCGGCCGAGGCGGCCGAGCTGTTGGTAGCCGGGGCAGGGGGGCTGATCGAAGCGATTGAGACGACCGCTGCGACGGCCATGACCGGATCGGGCGCGGGCCTGGGAGCGGCTGTCGCACGGTTCAGTGAGACTGCCGCTGAGGAGACCTCGGTCTTCGCCGCCGAGGAGCTTCTGAGCCTTCGCCGAGAGGCCGAAGCCGCCGGCACGCTCGACGTGGGGGACCACTCCGGCGGCTTGCACCTGATTCCGCACGACCTGGAAGCCTGGGTCTGGGTGACGCTCGTCTCGGGCGCCTTCCTGATGGGCCTGATCCACTTGCCCTGGTTCCGCCGCCAGGTGGTCCGGCTCTTGCGAGCCTTTTACGAGGTGGCCAGGGGGGTGCTCTTTGATTTCCCCCGCTGGATCTTCCGCCAGCATTACATTCGGCTCTTGATCAGCACGAGGAGCTTTCAACTGCTCTGGCGGATGCTGGTCAAGCCGATCGGCCCGGCGTTGCTGCTCTGGCTGGTCCTGGGGCTGATCGGCGTGAACCCCGAACAGGCCCGCACGATGACCATTGGCATGTTCATCGCGTTCGGCCTGGTCTTGAATCTGAGGGTGGGGCGGGACATGGAGGAAATCACCTCCGATTACCTCGTCCGGACCTGGCGGGTGATTCGGGTGAACATTTTCGGCGACCTGTTCCGCTTCATCATGGACTTCTTCGCCAGGGTCCTCGAATACGTCGACCGCCTGCTCTACACGGTGGACGAGTGGCTCAGGTTCCGAGGGGGAGAGAGCCGTGTCTCGGCCGTGATCAAGGCGATTCTGGGGGTCTTCTGGTTCTGCATGACCTATGCCGTGCGGTTCATCATCAACCTGCTGGTCGAGCCGCAGGTGAACCCGATCAAGCACTTTCCGGTGGTGACCGTCTCGCATAAGATCATGGCCCCCTTGTTGATTCTGATGATTCCGCCGCTGGCCGAGGCGCTTGACGACAAGGAGCTGGCGACGACGATCTGGTTCTTCACGCAGTTGCTCTTGCCGGGAGTGTTCGGCTTCCTCGTCTGGGAGTTGAAGGAGAACTGGCGGCTGTACGACGCGAACCGACCGAGGTACGTGCCTCGGGTGCTCGTCGGCAGCCACGGCGAGTCGATGTCGCGCTTGCTTCGCCCTGGATTTCATTCGGGAACCCTGCCACGGACCTTCCGCCGGATGCGCCGGGCCGCTCGCAAACGGACCCGGTTGCCGGAGTTTGAGGTCCGGCTGGAACGGCTCCGCGAGCATCGCCACCACGTCGAGGAATCGGTCGCGCACTTCATCGAGCGCGAACTGGTGAACCTGCTCGCTCATACCCGGGCCTGGGAAGACCTGGAGATCGAGATTGCCGGGGTCGAATCGAGCTCGAACCGGATTCGGGTCTCTCTGCGGGTGACCGAGCTGGGAGACGAGCCGCTGGTCCTCATCTTCGAACATGCGTCGGGCTGGATCCTGACGAACGTGGCCGCGCCGGACTGGGTTGAGCAGCTTTCCGACGACCGCCGCCGGGTGCTTCAGGCCGCGCTGGCGGGGCTGAACCAGATGGCCGGCGTCGAGCTGTCGATCCCTCAGGTGCAGCACGTTTTGCCGCCCGAGGTCCGCTCGTTCAGCTTCTCCGACGAGGGGCTGGTCGTCTGGGTTGGCGACCGCTTTCAGACCGAGGCCACCTACGACCTGACCGCCGAGACGCGATTGCTCTACCCCTCGGTCACCGGCCCTCGGCCGGTCCCCCCTCTGCCGACGATCGAGGCCGATCGCCTCTTGCTCGACCACGACCCGATCACCTGGGCCCGCTGGGTCGAGACCTGGGAAGCCGAACGGGATGGCCAATCCCCTGCCGAACCCTTCCGCCGCGCCTTCCGCATGCTCGCTGATCCTGAACCGAGTCAGGCACCGGCCTGAGCGGTTACCTTCATCCTCGTCGGAGCGCCCAGGAGAGCAGGAAGAACACTGCCGGACTTGCAAAGAGCAAGAACCACGGCCCTCTCGGCCAATCTCCCGATCCGGCCAGGTGGACCAGGTCGAACGCCGCCACGCCCAAGACCGCGATCAAGGCCCCCAGCCCCTCGCGCCACCAGGCCACGATCAGGCCGGCGACCATCGTGATCGGGAAGCAGAGCAAGAGCAGCGCCTCGAATCCCGACATCCGCCACGGCCAGGGCGGATCGCTGATCACGAAGAGGCTGATCAAGCCGATCGACAGCAAACTCAAGATCCTCCCCGACCACCGCGCCACCCCGGCCATCGTGATCGGACCCATGACGATCGCGTCCATCGCAGCGTTCCTCCGCCCTTCGAGGCGACGCCTCCGGCGACGATCGCCCCGGAGTCACTCCTGATCGCCTTGTCCTCTTCCTTTCCCTGCGAATCGAGGAGGGGAATGTGCCAGCGAAGGATCGGAGCACGGCAGGAGACGGTAGTAGGGTCCACACTACGGACCCTACGAAGCGGGAGGATCGCCCTTCTGTCGTCAAGTCGTGCGCTGTCACTCCTCGGCGTACCGGAGCGGCCAGACCTCCGACTCGGTGCGCTCGGTGTCGAGATAATGGGTGATTGCCGAGACGATCTTCGGGTGATCGGCGGATACATCTGTCGTCTCGCCCAGGTCGTTCGCCAGGTCGTACAGCTCAAGCGGGCCGTCGGGGGCGAGGCGGACCCCTTTCCAGTCTCCCATGCGGGCGGCCTGTTTCGAGGCGCGGCCTTCGTGGAATTCCCAGTAGAGGAACTCGTGACGTTCCTGCTCGCGGCCGGCGGCTTCGGGTCCGAGGAGGGTGGGGACGAGGGAGATGCCGTCGAGGTCGTCGGGCAGTTCGGCGACGGCGCTCGACCCGGCCAGTTCGGCCAGGGTGGGAGGGACGTCCCAGAAGGTCCAGACCTGATCACTCACCTTTCCGGCGGGGACATGGCCGGGCCATCGGACGAGCATCGGCACGCGGATGCCCCCTTCGTAGAGGTCGCGCTTGATGCCACGGAGAGGGCCGTTGCTGTTGAAGAAGTCGGGGGAGTACTCGGGGCCTCCTTCGCGGTGCGGGCCGTTGTCGGAGGTGAAGAAGATGATGGTGTCGTCGTCGATCCCGAGGTCGTCGAGCGAGGCCAGCAATCGGCCGATGTCGCGGTCCATGCGGGCGATCATGGCTGCCTGACCCTTGAGGGGGTTCGGCCAGTCCTTTTCGGCAAACGAACCGTAATCGGGAACTTCCATGCCGTCGCCGGTCGCTCGGGAACCTTCGTTGTTCGCGTGAGGAATAGTCAAGGCGAGGTAGAGGAAGAAGGGCCCGTCGCGGTGCTGTGCGACCCAGTCGAGCGCCTCCTCGGCGAAGAGGTCGTGCGAGTAGGTGACGCGCTCGATGGCGACCCCTTCATCAGAGCCGATGACGTTCTCGGGAATCTCGACCCGCTCCTCCTGACGCCAGAGGTGATCGGGGTAGTAGTTGTGGGCATGCTTCTGGTTCAAGTATCCGAAGAAATCATCAAACCCTTGTTTATTCGGCACGCCAGTCGATTCCGGCTCGCCGAGGCCCCACTTGCCGATGAGGGCGGTCTGATAGCCGGCGGCCTTCAAGGCCTCGGCCACGGTCACATCCTCGGGCAGGAGGGGCACGCGGTCGTTCCCTCGGATGCGGGCATGCCCCGAATGATAGCCCGTCATCAAGACGCACCGCGACGGGGCACAAACGGTGCTGCCAGCGTAAACCTGGGTGAAGCGCGTCCCCTCGGCGGCCAGGCGATCGAGATTCGGCGTTGGGATGGTCTTCTGCCCGTAGCTTCCCAGGTCGCCGTAGCCGAGGTCGTCGGCCATGATGAAGATGATGTTCGGCGGTTTCGGATGCGTCCCCGCCTCCTCGGCGGCCCCGGCGAGCGTCGCGAGCGTCAGTGAGGCCATCAGGGCCAGTCCCAGCGCGATCCTCGGCATGACGGTTCGTCCTTCCGTTCAGTGCGTGGCGTGAAGCGAGGGGAAGGGGAGGCGGTCCCCTCCGCGACTCTTTCCCGACGATTTACCCTACCCCCCTCACGGCTGATTCGCCACGTCCTTGTGCATCGGCCTGTCGATGCTCAGGACCGCCGTCCACCGCTTGAGGAGTCATACCAACGCTGGAAGGTTCGATCGACTTCGGACACCTGGCGGCGGAGTTCCGGAAGCATGCGACGCCAGTGCTTTGCGAGGATGCGGGGGTGGTTCAAGCTGTCGATCGCATACTTGCGCGTGGCTTGCGAGAGGTCGAGGTCGTGGACCAGGATCATTGCGCGGCGATTGTCGGCCAGCTGAAGGAAGGTTGCGTCGGGGGCGACGATCTTCGAATCGCCGGCAGACCACTTGCCGCCGCCCTGGGGGCCGACGGAGTTGGCGAAGACGTAGTACACGGCGTTTTCGAAAGCTCGGACGGGGATGCCGTCTCGCCCCTTGCGTTTGGCGCGCGAGACCTCCTCGGCATCCATCCCAGCGTTCGGATGGAAGACGATCTGAGCCCCGGCCATCACGGGGAGTCGGACGAGTTCCGGATAGCGCCGCTCGTGACAGATGATCACCGTCGCAGGCACCCCATCGAGCGAGAAGAGGGAGATCCCGTTGCCGGGAGTAAACCACTGTCGATCCGATTCGGTGAGCTGGCACTTTGCATAAGTGTGGATCAATCGGCCCGTCCGATCAAAGACGAGCAGGCCGTTGAAGAGCCGACGCCCGGCGAAGATGGGGCTTCCGACCAGGAGGTTGACCCGGAGTCGAGCGGCGATGGCCGCCACGTCGTGCAAGCCGTTGCGGAGCGGGGCCGGTTTCAGCGTGCTGAAGTCGAAGGCATAGCCGGTGGTGGCACACTCGGGGAACAGGACGGCATCGGCACCGGCGTCGGCCGCCGTGATCGCCGCCTGCTCGATCTGTTCCAGATTACCGGCGATCGAATCGGCGAAGCGCATCTGGACGGCCGCCACACGTAAGCGAGGCGAGGCGGGGGATTCCGGGCGTGGCGGCGGACTCATCGGAAGCCTCGAAAAGGATCATGCCGGAGCATGAGCAAATGTCGTTCACAGGTGGTTCCATCGCTCAGAGTGCGTGTTCGGGCGGCGGCTCAGGCGGCGAGGGTGCCGGGGCCCCGTCCTCCCGAGGGCGGTTCATCCGTTCCAGATCGACGAGCCGAGCGATGGGGGCGATCACCAGCACCTCGTCTCCGGGGCCGAGCACCACGTCGTGATCCGGGTTGACGTTCGTGCCGTCTCGGCCATGATGCATGACGATATTAACCTGCCGGTCGTGCTGGATTTCGCCGATTGACCGGCCGACCAGTGCCCCCTCGGGAGCAATGGTCAGGTCGACCAGATGCACGTGACGCCCGGCGAGTTGGAAATCCTGGTAGATGCGCCGTCCGGTCGCCGCGGCCACGAAGGCCGGGGCGGCCACCCGGGCGGTGGAGACGGCCGGCAGGGCGAACGAGCCGGCGACCTTCTCGGCCAGCGACTCGTCGAACATGCGCATGACGATCTTTGCCTTCGGGTTCAGGTCGCGGGCGGTGAGGGCGGCATCGAGGTTTGCCAGGTCGTCCTGAGTGGCCAGCACCACGGCCTTGGCCCGGCGGACTCCGGCGGCTTCGAGGGTCTTGATCGTGCGGGCGTCGCCACGAATGACCGGCACCTCGCGATCGAGAATTTCCTCGATCAGCTCCGACTCGACATGAGGCCGCTCGATCACGACCACCAGCTCTCGAAGCTGGAGCATCTCCTTGACGATCTGATAGCCGACCGTTCCCAGGCCGACGACGATCACGTGTTGCCGATAGACCGATGCCACCATGCGATGCCACTCCGGCAGGTTTCCCTTGCGCGAGAAGACGAGATAGCCGAGCCGGATCAACGAATCGGCCACCGCCCCGAGGCCGATGATCGGCACCAGAAAAAAGGCGAGCTGCAAGTACCACTCATCGGGGAACTCCAGCGCCGCCTCGACGAAGATCAACAGGAAGATGCCGTGACAGGCCTCGGCAAAGTCGAGTGTCTCGCCGTCGTGGTGGTAGAAGCGGTGCAAGATCCACCCGCCCCCGAGCACCAACGTCCAGAAGACTAACAGCGGCCAGCGGAATTCATGGAGTAAAAACCGAGCATAGCTGGCATACACCCTGACCTTCAGCCAGATCTTCCCAAGACGATCCTTCGGCCTCGGCCCGACCGCCCAGGTCCAGACTGGCTCGACGAGGCTCGTCGGCGCTCGCGGCCCCTCGATGGGCGTTGGCTCCTCGATTAGACCGTTCTCCTCACTCACAGCCTCGCCTCGTCCCAGGCCTTGCCCAGCAAGTCGACCATACCCAGCTCGGCGGCCCAGTGATCCAGCGCGAGATCAGCATCGCGAGTCGCCCTTACGGCTCCATGCACTGCGCTGGCCAGGGAACCCCCGAGAGCATGTGCGATCCCAAGGCGATCCAACGCGCTGATCACATCTCGCAGCGTTTCCAGTTGCTCGATTGGCGCGTTCGCGAATGGCACCTCGGGAAGATCAAAGAGCGAGATCGGGCCGAGCAGTGCTTCGACCCATGCTCGGCGGATCTGGTCGGGAGTCGCTTCGGGATGCCGTCGAAGGTAGCCGAAGTCGTGGAGCAGGCGAATGCGGCGGAGTTCTTCCCGAACAATCCGCCACTTCCGCTCCGCCGGCATCCGTCGATAGGCCTCGGCCAGCACCCGCTCGGCCTCGGGGGTCGTGTCGCTCAGTCTCGGCATGGTGGGTTGCCCTCCCCTCGGCCTTGGATTGTAGCCGGTCGGTCGGATACAGTGCAGGGGTGCATCCGCCCGATCCCGCAACGGACCGGACCCAATCCAATCCCCGCCCGCGCCTTCCTGAAAACAAGACGATGGGGTCGATTCCGATGAGACACCTGGCGATTGCCCTCGGCCTGCTCGTGGCCGCGGCCTTCGCGGCGCCCTCGATTCGGGCCAATGCTCCCGACGACCAGGCGCCGCCGCTTGAACTGCAGGATGGAGACCGTGTCGTTCTGCTCGGCGACGCCCTGATCGAACGCATGCAGCAGTTCGGCAACCTCGAAACGCTGCTCACGCTGGCCGTTCCCGAGAAGACGATCCGCTTCCGCAACCTCGGCTGGAGCGGCGACACCGTCTTCGGCGAGGCTCGGGCCGGCTTCGGCACCCCGGAAGACGGTTTCAAGACGCTCGTCGAACAGGTCAAAGCTACCGAACCGACCGTGTTGATCGTCGGCTACGGCGCGAATGAATCGTGGGACGGCGAGGCGGGACTCCCGCGCTTCCGTCAGGGATACAACCGCCTGCTCGACGCCCTCGAAGCCAACGGGCCTCGCGCTATCGTCTTGATGTCTCCCATCGCCCGACGCCTGAGCACCGCTGCCTCAGGTGAAGACGAGGCCAACCTGGCCCACTATACCGAGGCGATCGAGCAGATCGCCCGCGAGCGCGGGCATCGCTTCGTCAATGTGCTCGCCCTCACCAAACCATTGGCCGACGACACCGCCTCCGACTCGCCCGACTGGTACGCCCCCCAGGGCCTCCACCTCTCCGAACAGGGAGACGCGCTGCTCGCCCGACTCGTGCTTCGCGCGTTGTTCGGCCTGAAAGCTCCCCAGTCCGACCCCGAGCAGTTTGAGATCCTCCGGCGCGCGATCTTCGACAAGAACCAGCTTTACTTCCACCGCTACCGCCCCCAGAACGAGACGTACCTGTTCGGCTTCCGCAAGCACGAGCAGGGGAACAACGCCGCCGAAGTCGAACGCTTCGAGGGCCTCGTGGCCGCGGCCGAAGCGGAGATTTCCATGCTGAAAATGCCCGAGCAGCCCGTCTTCGAACTCGACCGCTTCGATGAGGAGGTTTACGACCGATGAGCCGATTCTTGCTGCGTGGTCTTGGCCTCCTCCTGCTGATTTCTCCCGCCGCCATCGCCCAGCGCGACCTGACCGACCCGCCCGATCCCGACCCGAAGGCCGAGCTGGCCTCCTTCGAGGTGCTCAACGGCTTCGAGGTCAACCTCTGGGCCGCCGAGCCGGATGTCTTCAAACCGATCCAGATGAACTGGGATACCGAAGGCCGCCTCTGGGTCGCCTGCTCCTCCGTCTATCCACAGATCGCACCCGGCCAGGAAGCGAATGATCAGATCATCGTTCTGGAAGACACCGATGGAGACGGCACGGCCGATTCGTCGACCGTCTTTGCGGATGGCTTGCTCATCCCGACCGGCATCCTGCCTGGCGACGGCGGTTGCTACGTGGCCAACAGCACCGAAATCCTGCACCTGAGCGACACGAACGGCGACGGCAAGGCCGACACGCAACGCGTGGTCCTCTCGGGCTTCGGCACCGAGGACACCCACCACATGATCCACACGTTCCGGTGGGGGTTTGACGGCCTGTTCTATTTCAATCAATCGGTTTATATTCATAGCCATGTGGAAACACCCTTCGGTCCCCGACGTCTTGGAGGTGGGGGCATCTGGCAGTACCGCCCCGAGAATGGACGTCTGGAGGTCTTCGCCAGGGGGTTCGTCAACCCGTGGGGACACCATTACGACCGCTTCGGCCAGAACTTCGCCACCGACGGTGCCGGGTTTGAAGGGGTGGCCCATGTGGTTCCCGGAGCAAGTTATACCGCGATCAGCAATCCTGAACGGTTCCTGCACGGCCTGAACCCGGGTAGCCCGAAATACTGCGGAGCGGTGATCGCCAGCGGCCGACACTTGCCGGAGGAACTGGTCGGCAACCTCGTGACGAACGACTTCCGCGCCAACCGGGTGGTTCGCTTCGCGCTGGAAGCGGACGGCTCCAGCTACGTCTCCCGAGAACAAGCCCCGTTGATCCGGTCGTCTCACGTTGGCTTTCGACCGATTGACGTCTTGATGGGTCCTGATGGCGCGATCTATGTGGCCGACTGGTACAATCCGATCATCCAGCACGGTGAGGTTGATTTCCGAGACCCTCGCCGCGACCAAGAGCGCGGCCGCATCTGGCGGATCACCGCCAAAGGCCGCCCCCTCGTGGATCGGCCGAAGCTGGCCGACGCCCCGGTTCCGACCCTGCTCGACACGCTGACTGCGCCCGAAGGCTGGACCCGCGAGGCCACTCGCCAAGTGCTCAAGGAACGCGGCCCTGAGGCCGTCTTGCCGGCGCTCACGCAGTGGGCGGCAGCCCTCGACCCGACGGATGGCGAGGCCCAGCTCGAAGCCCTCTGGCTTCATCAATCGCTCGACCAGGCCGAGCCCGCCTTGCTCTCGTCGATGCTTGACGCGGACGATCCGAATCTTCGCGCCGCCGCCGTGCGGGTGGCCGGAGCCTGGCACGATCGCCTCTCCGACCCGGTCGCGACCCTCGCTCCGCTCGTCGTCGATGAGCACCCTCGCGTTCGCCTCGAAGCGATCCGAGCGCTGGCCGTCGTACCCGATCCGAACGCGGCCGAGGTCGCCCTGCGAGCATTGACCTTGCCCGTCGATCCAACCCTCGATTACGCGCTGTACCTGACCGCCGTCGAGACGGCCCCGCTTTGGCTTCCCTCGGTGACCGAGGGTGAGTCCGACCTTGGCGGTGCCGAGCCGCTGGCCTTTGCCCTGCTTGCGGTTGGATCGTCGGAGGTGATGGACCCGTTGATGCGCCTTGTTCGATCGGGCGAGCTGCCCGAGCGGTTCGAGCCCGATGCGCTGGCGCTGATTGGCCGCCTCGGCCAGCCCGACGACCTGCGGCGCGTGTTGGATGCGTCGCTCGATCCGACTGCCCCCAACGATCGGCGTGCCCGGTTGCTCGACGCCCTGGCCGGGGCGGCTCGGGAACGATCGGTCCGGCCGTCGGGGGCGCTCGATGCGGTTGCTGAGCTCCTCGGGAATGCCGATTCTCCCGCTCCCGTTCGCGCCGCTGCCGCCCGAGCCGCCGGGGCCTGGGGACTCGATCCCCGCGCGTTCGGTCTACTGGATCTGGCCTCCGAGGCTGATGCGCCGGTCGAGGCCCGCCGATCGGCCTTGCTCGCGCTTGCCGAGTCGGGCAACGACGAGGCTCGTCGCCTCGTCGCCGAGCTGGCCGCCTCGGCCACTCCTTCGGCCGTCCGGACCGGAGCGATTGATGCGCTTGCGTCCTTCGATCTGAACGCCGCGGCCGCGCAGGCCGTGGCCAGCCTGAAGGAGGCCGAGGCCAATCCCTCCGCGATCGTCGCCGCCCTGGCCAATCGGCGAGGAGGCCCCGAGGCGCTCGTCGCCGCCCTCGACGGCGCACGCCTGCCACCCGATACCGCCAAGCTCGCCGCACGAGCGGCTCGATCGGTCCGTCGAGATGATTCCTCACTTGCCGATGCCTTGAATCGTTCCGGCGGCCTCGATGCCGACCCGAAACCGGCCACTCCCGAAGACGTGGCCTCGCTGGTTGCCGACCTGCGCATGCAGGGCGACCCCCAACGGGGCGAACGCATCTATCGACGCGAGGAGATGCAGTGCATCAAGTGCCACGCCATC
Source organism: Tautonia rosea (assembly GCF_012958305.1). Lineage (NCBI taxonomy): Bacteria > Pseudomonadati > Planctomycetota > Planctomycetia > Isosphaerales > Isosphaeraceae > Tautonia > Tautonia rosea. Next base: position 41,682 of record NZ_JABBYO010000021.1, read on the forward strand.
GCCGGGGCAGGGGGCAAGGTGGGGCCAGGCCTGGAGAGCATCGGCGCGAGTGCGCCGGATGATTACCTGGTTGAGTCCCTGTTGCTTCCGAACTCCGCCATCAAGGAAGGCTATCACGCGATCGTCGTCGCCACCGACGACGGCCGCATCCTCAACGGGATCCCGATCCGAGAGACGGCCGATCAACTGGTCCTCCGCGATGCCGAAGGGGCCGAGATTGCCATTCCGGTCTCGTCGATCGAGGAGCGAGCCCTCGGGGGATCGCTCATGCCGACTGGGCTGGTTGACCCGCTGACCCGCGCCGAGCTGCTCGACCTGACCGCCTTCATCTCGGCAATGGGAGAACCCGGTCCCTTTGCGATCGGCACCGAGGTGGTCGCCCGGTCGTGGGACGTGGTCGTTCCCGACGGACCAAGCGGCGAGGCGATCCGCCGGATCGGACTGGAAGAGGCGGTGGCCAACGACGACCCGCGGTTCTCCTGGCAATCCGTCACCTCGCTCGTCTCCGGCAGCCTGCCGATCGACGAATTGCCGAGCCTGACCCCTTACCACCAGGCCCCGCCCTTGACGATCGCCCGCCTCTGGTTCGATACCTCGGCGGAAGGCCCGGTCCGGCTTCGCCTGGATTCGGCCGAAGGGCTGCTGGTCTGGCTCGACGGCTCTCCGCTCGATCCGAGCGAGGTCATGGAGCCGACCGTTTCGGCCGGGCGTCACTGGCTGACCGTGGTGATCGACCGTTCCGAACGATCGGAGCAAGGGCTCCGGGTCGCGTTCGAAGATGTTCCCGGCTCCTCCGCTCGTGCCCAGCCGGTTACGAGGGAGTGACCCCAGACCTCCCAGACCTCCTAAATTTCCATGCGTGGCCCCCGCGGTTGAGGTGATTCACATCTGGTCTGGACGCGTCCGGGAATTCGTGCCATAACGCCGGACCAGACCGGGCCAGGAGGGCCCGTTTCGGGGTCCGGGCGGCGCGTCCGCCCCTGGTCTTGACCCACCTGGCAGGGAGGCCCGTCCCATGTCGCCGATCCGGCCCGACCCGTCGCACCGCCCCGGGGGTTCCACGCACCTGCCGACCGTCTCGGCCGGCGCTGCGGGGCCGGGGCCTTCGGGAACGATCAGCCTCTCGATCGTCGTCCCGGCCCGGAATGAGGCCGAGGCCCTCCCGACCTTGCTTAACGAGATTGCCCAGGCCTTCCGGCCGCTCGTCGAGCGATCGCCCGACGACGGCCACCGGCTCGAGGGGTTCGAGGTCGTTCTGGTCGACGACGCCTCGACCGACGAAACGCCCGAAGTTCTGACCCAGCTTTCCGTTCGGTATCCGGAGCTGCGGTCGATCCGGATGGCCTGGAATGTCGGCCAGTCGGCGGCCATCGTCGCCGGCTTCCGCGAGGCAAGGGGGGCCTACGTGGCCACGCTCGACGCCGACCTCCAGAATGATCCAGGGGACCTGGCGCGGTTCTGGGATCTGTTGCCCGGATTCGATGCCGTGCTCGGCTGGCGTCGCAAGCGGGAAGATGTCTGGACGAAGCGCCAGATCAGCCGATGGGCCAATCGGGTCCGGAACGCGGTGCTCGGCCAGTCAATTCGCGATACCGGCTGCTCGGTCCGGATTTTTCCCCGAGCCGTCGCCCTCCGTCTGCCGATGTTTCAGGGGTCGCACCGATTTTTCGGCCCGCTCTTGCTTCGAGAGGGGTGCGCGATCCGGCAAGAACCGGTCGGGCACCGTCCGAGGCCGCATGGCCAGTCGCATTATTCCTTGCGCAATCGGTCGATTCGCGTGATTGTCGACCTGTTCGGAGTGGCCTGGCTGATGCGTCGGCCGGTGCGGTTTGAGGTGGCCTCGACGTCGACGGTGTCGTCGCAGCCCTCGCAGCACGCTGCCCCGTCACAGGCGAACCTGGCCAGGCAGGAGGCTTGAGGCATGTCGTGGTTCGGGGGCTACAGCTCGACCGAGGCAATCTGGCTCGGGGTTGGCTTCGCCGGCCAGCTTGCCTTTACCTCGCGGTTTCTGGTGCAGTGGGTCGCCTCCGAGCGCCGGAGAGACTCGGTCGTGCCGATCGCCTTCTGGTGGTTTAGCCTCGCCGGAGGCCTGACCCTGCTCTCTTACGCCATTCACAAGAGAGATCCGGTGATTGTCGTCGGCCAGGCCGTGGGCGTCTTGATCTACACCCGGAACCTGTTCTTGATTTCGCAGGCCCGACGCGATCGGGGTCGCGATTCCTCCTCAGCACTTGCGACCGAGGCGAACCGCTCGGCCGATCTTCGCCCGCATCCGGCCGATCCCCCTCCTGTTCCCAACGCAACTCGGATCGAGTCCTCGGTTTCGGTGGATCGAGCCGCCTGAATAGAGGCTGGACGGCGCACGAAGATCACAATTACCGAGCGAGATTGGCCAAGATGGGCAATCTCGCTCGGCTCTGTTCCAGCTCCGGAAGAGTGCCGGAGAGATTTTGTGTGTGGACCTCAGGATCTCGGTCTCGGAGCGTTCGAGCTCGGCGCGGGCTCTGATTCCCGACTCGGTTCGTCGGTCGATTCGGCGGAGGGGTCGGGCTGCGGCTCTGATTCGAGGACGGCCTTGGCAGCGGCTTCGGCTTCGGCCTGGGCACGATCCTGGAACTTGAGCGAGGCGGAGTTCATGCAGAACCGCAGGCCGGTCGGCCTGGGGCCGTCCTTGAAGACGTGGCCGAGGTGAGCATCACAGACCCGGCACAACACCTCGGTGCGGATCATGAAGTTGCTGCGGTCGGTCTCGGTCTTGACCACGGCCTTGCTGACCGGAGCAAAGAAGCTCGGCCAGCCGGTGCCGGAGTCGAACTTGGTTTTCGAGTCGAAGAGGACCGTGTTGCAGCAGACGCATCGGTAGTAGCCGTCGCCGTGATGGTTCCAGTAGCGGTTCGAGAAGGCCGGCTCGGTGCCCTTGCGTCGGGTGACGTAAAATTCCTGATCGGTCAGAATCTGTCGCCACTCGGCATCGGTTTTCATGACCCTGGTTCCTTTGGTCGGAGTCGTCTTGGATTTCGGGGCGGATTGGCCTGGGGCCTGAGAACCCTTCGGCTCGTCCCCTCCAGCCTGGACGGCCGCCAGCGCGGCAATCGCCAGCACGGCGGCCCCGACAGCCAGGAATCGCGTCGTCATCATGATCCTCCGTTGCGGGATGAGACAGTTTTCTCGGGGTGATCTCCCCTCTCTTGTATTCTAATGACCCCGCAACGGCCAATCGACCGAAACTCGCAAGTCTCCTTCTCCCTCGCAGACTCAACGCCCCGGATCGGGTATCCAAAATGAGCCAGAGCCGGATCGCCGCGGCTGATCTGGACCCGCTCGTTCGGCAACTCAATCCGCAGGGTGTCCCGCTCGAGGTCCCAGGGGATCTGGTTTTCTCCCAGACTGCTCGCGGCGGAAGGCCTTCGACTCTTCGCCTCCCGATCCACCGGCAACGAGATCGACGCGGCAAACCTCCACGGTGCTTAATCCTCCCAGGGCGAGGCGACTCCCGTCATTCGAGATGGCCATGGCACAGAAGCTGCGCCCAGGGAAATCAGACCGGTGCTCGACGCGGAGCGTCTCGGCATCAAGCTGCCAGAGCTCCTCCTGATCGACCCGAGCCAGGAGCGATCGGCCATCGGGCGTGGGGACCATGACCTCGAACGGGCAACGCTCCGTCCGCACGCCCCCGTCGGGGCCGAGGTCCCACCTCTGGACGGACCACTCGTAAAGGCTCGCCCAGTTGAGTGCCATGCTATCGGCCGAGAAGACCAAGGGCTTGAGGCAGCCAGGCTTGCAAAAGGTTGAGGCCACGAGAACGCCTGTCTCCGCGTCCCAGAGATTCACCACGCCGTCGGCCCCAGCCGAGGCGAGCCATCGGCTGTCGGGCGAGAAGGCCAGGGCAGTGACCGCGCCCCGGTGGTCGTCGAGGTCCAGCAGCGGCCTGCCGGTCTCCGTCTCCCAGAGGGTGAGACGGCCCTTCGATTGGGCCGAGGCGAGCCATCGGCCGTCGGGCGAGAAGGCCAGGGCCTGGACGGAGGTGCCACTCCCCTCGAAACGACCAAAGTCCCGGCCGGTCCGCCAGTCCTTGAACCGGATCGAGCCGTCGAGGCATCCCAGGGCGACCGTGTCGCCCTGCGGGTCGAAGGCGAAGCACCGGATGTTCAGATCGTCGCCTCCCATAATGGCCCTGAGGCCTCCGCCCTCGGCTTTCCAGAACGTCAGGCAGCCTGTTGCTCCTAGCGTGGCCACCTGCGAGTCGTCCGGCGTGAAGGCGATGGTGGAGATTGGCTGTTTGCACCGGCCGATAACCCGGGCGCCCTGGCCCGCTTCCCCCGGCCAGTCGAAGGCCTCCCCGAACCCGATCACAGCCGCGACGACGCCCACCACGGTCAGGCACCATCCCGGGGTCAGGATGCTCACATGGGCGCAGTGGCCCGCCCGAGATGGGCCGTGCGGGTCGAATCCGCCGCGACCTTCCGCTCGATCGATCTTCTGGAGAAACATCAATGTTCACCCTTTCACTCATTGCAAAAAAATCACACTCGCACACTCACGGAAGAGTCGGTGTCAATTCTCGAGGGCGTACGCATGGACCTCGGGATGAGCCCGCGTCCTCGACCGGCGGGTCCCGGCCCAGCGCATCTCAGGTCACTCGTGGGACGCAGTGGCCTTTGGGTACCGTGCCGTGTCGTACGCGGTGAGGACCGTGCCACGATCGCGGTGGATCGTGAACGTCTCGCGGTAGAGCTCTCGGCCACTCCGCGTCATGGTTAGCTCGTGTTCGCCCGGGGGGAGTTTGCAGACGATCGGGCTGAGATCGTGCGGCTGCGAGACCACGAACACCCGGCCCCCGACGCTCACCTCAACCGCCGATTCCGTCACATGGACGATCGCCGTGCCATGCGGAGGGCCGATAAGCTCAACAATCCATCCCAGACACGACACACCGAGAACGCATGCAACAACACTTCTCATAAAAATGATTCTCAACGAAACAGGCATCACATCATCCTCTTTTCACACGGTTAGCCCGACGCGCAGGCCTTGACGACTGCGGCGAGGACGATCGGCCGGTGCTGTTCCTGGGTGTCGCCCGGCGCACTGCGCCCCCCAACCCGCAAGGCCTCCGCGACACAACGCGGAGCCCTCCGACCAGAAGTGCTTCAAGCCTCTACCGCACGAATCTCGCGGCGACGGAGATTCACAGCGTGATTTGCCGGTTCACTCGGGCTTCGACACAACTTCGGACACATGGCTCGCCCTCTCGAATTCCGGTGCTTACGATTCCTCCACCAAGGACTCAGCCTGGGTGCGGAAGAATTTCACGATGTCTGACCAGGTGTCGCGTTTCGTCTCCGGGTCTCGTGCGTGCTCAAGACATTCGGCGGCCCGAGCCAGGTCGCCGAGACGGGCGTGGGTCTCGGCCAGAGCGAACCAGTGGAGGTCTTTGCCACCCTCCCAGTCCGGCTGCTGCTCCGAGGTCCGAAATGCTTGCAGTGCCTCATCGAGCCGGCCGGTGCGGCAGAGGAACGCGCCTTTCACGGACCAGCTGTACCAACCCTCGTTAATTTCGACAGCCTCCTCAATCGACTGATCGGCCAGTGCCGAGTCGAAGGCGACCGGGATGGTGGTCAGGATCAGCGTCAATTTCTCAAGCGTGATCGCGCGTCGCGAACGTTGGTAGGGGTCGAGGTCGATCGGGGTCGCCAGGATCTCGCGGAGCCATCGCTCGCAGAAGTCCCGGATCGCGGCTGAGTTCCCGATCTGCTGGTACAGGTGCAGCTGATGACCGAGCGCGCTCGAGGTCTGAATGTGGGTCGCTCCGAAGGTCTGCCGATGCCCCTCCGCGACCTCATGGTACAGCCGGGTCGCCTCCTCCGTCCGTCCCATTTGTCGCATGAGACTGCTGAGGTGCTTCAGGCTTTGCAGCGTGCTGGGGTGCATCGGGCCGAGTGTAAGCCGTCGGCCCTCCGCCGCCTGACGCAACGCACGCTCGGCGCCCTGGAAATCGCCCCGAGCGTAATAGGCCAGCCCGAGCTCATTGAGCGTGTCGAGCGTGTCGGTATGTAGTGGGCCGAGTCGACGGACCTGCCCGGCACGTGCCGAATTGAGCAGTGCCAGGGGTTCGACCGTCCGGGGAGTCCCCAAACTTCTGATCAGATGATGCGGGAGAGTCTTCGACGGGTACCGGCTTGCCTTGGCGACCAATTCTCGGGTCAACTCGCCCCTGATCACATAGGCCAGCGCGGTCATTGAGGCCAGTGACTGGGGATGCTCCGGACCGAGAACGCGGAGGCGGGCCTCCAGCACCCGGCGTGCGATCGGCTCGGCGTCGTCGTACTTCTCAGAGCCGATGGCCACCGGGCAGAGGGCGTAGACCAGAAGTGCCTCGGCCGAAAGCGTCTCGGGATGGTCGGGGCCCAGAAAGCTCGTTCGCAACGCGGCGACGCGGCGAAGATGACCGGCGGCCTCGTCATAACGGCCGAGATCGGAATAGGCCCGCCCCAGGGCCTCTCGCGCCGCCGCCTCGACCAGCGGCTGGTGACCGAACCGGGCGGGGATCGCCTCCTCACCGGCTGCGAGCAGGTCGTGGATGGTGGGAGTCCGGCCCTGGGTCTTCGCGGGGGCCGCGGCGCCGAAGACGTCGTTGACGAGATAATCGATCACGAGCCGCGATTCCTCCAGCGCCGCCGTCGCCTGGCGCTCGGCCCGCAACGCCCGAGCCGCCTGCCAGGTGCTGGCGGCCGTGCCCAGCAGCAGGGCCAGCATCACCAGTGCGGCGGTCGTCAGCGCGGCCCGATTTCGCCGGGCGAACTTGCCGAAGCGGTAGACTGCTGACGGCGGGCAGGCCGCGACGGCCTCGCCGTCGAGGTGGCGCCTCACGTCGGCCGCGAACGCCCCGGCCGACTCGTAACGCCACCGGCGGTCCTTCTCCAGCGCCTTCAACGTGATCCAGTCCAGCTCTCCGCGCACGAGTCCCCCCAGCCGCCGCAGGTCGCTGCCGCGATCGACCCCGACCGCCGTCTGGATCTTGCTCATCGTGCTGATCCGCGAGCTGGGCGTCGTCGGCTCGTGCTCGCGGATGAGCCGACGGATCTCGTCCGGCCCCGCCGATCGGAGGCTCTCACGGTCGAACGGCGTCGAGCCGGTCAGCAACTCGTAGAGCAGCACGCCGAGGCTGTAGACGTCGCTCCGGGTATCGACGTCGAGGCCGCTCAGCTCGGCCTGCTCGGGGCTCATGTAGAGCGGCGTGCCGAGCAGCTGCCCGAAGCTGGTGAACATCGTCTTGTCGGTGAGGCGCTGGTCGGTGGCCTTGGCGATGCCGAAGTCGATGACCTTGGGCACCGGCACACCGTCGTGCAACGTGACCAGGATGTTCGAGGGCTTCAGGTCGCGATGGATGACCCCCTTCTGGTGGGCGTGCTGGACGGCGCGGCAGACCAGAACGAACAGCTCCAGCCGATCGGGGATCGACAGCCGCGCCCGGTCGCAATAGTCGGTGATCGGAATCCCCTTGACCAGCTCCATGACGAAGTAGGGGCGGCCATCGGCGGTGGTGCTTGCGTCGAGAACGTGGGCGATGTTGGGGTGATCCATCAGGGCGAGGGCCTGACGCTCGACCTCGAAGCGGGCGATGATCTGCTTCGAGTCCATGCCTGGCTTGACCACTTTCAGGGCGACCCGGCGCCGGACCGGCTTGGTCTGCTCGGCCAAGTAGACGGTGCCCATGCCCCCCTCGCCGATGCCTTCGAGCAGCGTGTAGGGGCCAATGACCGTGCCGGGGCCGTCGAGCGGCGGCGAGGTTGGGAAGGTCGCGGCGAGCGTCGTGTCCAACCCGTTGGCAGGGGATTCGAGGAAGCTCCCAGCCTCGGGATGAGCGGCGAGCAGCCGATCGACGCGGCGGCGCAACTCCGTGTCCAGGCCGCAGACGGAGTCGAGGTAGACGGCACGGTCCTCGGGTGACTCACGCTCCAGAGCGGCGAAGAAAATCTCGTCGATGTTCAGCGTATGCGAGATCATCGAGGGCCTCCCTCGCCTTGCGGTTGCGATGGCGCTCTATCTCATCATGCGAAGAACAGGGCCGGCGCGCCTCATGAGCCGGACGATTTTTTCGGCGATTCGGGGTGGGCCAGGTCGTTCTTCAGCTCGCTGTAAAGCCAGGCCTTGGCGTAAGCCCATTGGCGCACGGCGGTTGCGCGGGAAACACCCAGGGCCTCGGCGGCCTCGTCGAGTGAGAGTCCGGCGAAGTAGCGGAGCTTGACCAGGGCGGCCTTGGGCGGGTCTTCGGCCTCGAAGCGAGAGAGGGCCTCGTCGAGGGCGAGCAGGTCGTCGATGGGGGACGGTGTGGTCACGTCGGCCTTGTCCAGGTCGACCCGAGCGAGGGCTCCGCCATGCTTCTCGGATTGCTTCCGGCGGACATTCTCGATCAGGATGCGGCGCATGGCCTCGGCCGCCGCGGCGAAGAAGTGGGCCCGGCTGTCCCAGCACGCGGAGTCCTCGTCGCCGACCAGGCGGAGGTAGGCCTCGTGCACGAGGGCCGTCGCCTGGAGCGTCTGACCGGGTTTCTCCTGAGTCAGTTTTCGGGCCGCCAGTTTGCGCAGCTCGTCGTAGACCAGTGGCAAGAGCCGCCCAGCCGCTTGCGGATCGCCATGCTCGATGTCTGAGAGGATGCGCGTGACGTCACTCATGGACGTTCGCTCGCAGACTGTATGGGGGGGAGAGGTCCGCCGCCGCGGACCGGGCCTTGTCCGGATCGCTTGGGGTCGGCAGTCATCCAGCTTAGTCATGATCCAGCCAGGGTCATAGAGGGTCGGCGGCGCAGGCAGAGCCCGCCGATGGACAGTCGGGCGTCTCGGGACAATAATGGCGCCTTCAATCCCCGACCCGAGCCCCCTCGACGCCCCGAGGGGACGACGACCGCTCTGGACGCCGACCCGACGCGACCCATCATGCGCACCTCCTCGACTGCGATTCGAAGCCTGCTGGCCGGTGATGTGCCGACCGGCTCGCATGTGACCCTTGCCGGCTGGATTCGGACCCGGCGCGACTCGAAAGCGGGCTTGTCGTTCCTTCAGGTGCACGACGGCTCAAGCTTCGACCCGGTGCAGGTCGTGGCCGAGGCCACCTTGCCCAACTATGCCGACGAAATCGCCCACCTGACCACCGGATGCGCCGTGGTGGTCGAAGGGACGCTCGTCCCTTCGCAAGGGAAGGGGCAGACGGTCGAGGTGAAGGCCGATCGGGTCGAGGTGGTCGGTACGGTGGACGACCCGGACACCTACCCGGTCTCGGCCAAGCGGCACACGTTCGAGTTCCTCCGCACGGTCGCCCACCTGAGACCGAGGACGAACACGTTCGGCGCGATTGCCCGGGTCCGGCACACGCTGTCGATGGCTGTGCATCGTTATTTTCATGAGCACGGGTTTTTCTGGATCCATACGCCGATCATCACGGCCAGCGACGCCGAAGGGGCCGGGGCGATGTTCCGCGTCTCGACGCTGGATCTGGCCAATTTGCCCCGAGCCGAAGGAGGGGGGATCGACTTTGGCGAGGACTTCTTCGGTAAGCCGAGCTTTTTGACCGTCTCGGGGCAGCTTAATGTCGAGGCGTATTGCCTGGCCTTGAGCAAGGTCTACACGTTCGGCCCGACCTTCCGCGCCGAGAACTCGAACACGACGAGGCACCTGGCCGAGTTCTGGATGATCGAGCCGGAGATCGCCTTCGCTGACCTGGCCGCCAATGCCGACCTGGCCGAGGACTTCCTCAAGTCGATCTTCCGGACCCTGCTCGACGAGCGGGCCGACGACATGCGCTTCTTTGCGGAACGGATCGACAAGGATTGCATCAATCGGGTCGAGGCGTTCATCAACTCCAGTTTTGAGCGCATGGATTACACCGATGCAATCACCGCGCTGGAAGCGGCCATTGCCAAGGGGAAGAAATTCGAGTTTCCGGTCCGTTGGGGGATTGACCTCCAGTCGGAGCACGAGCGCTACCTGACCGAAGATCTGGTCGGCCGCCCGGTGGTGGTAATGAATTATCCGAAAGACATCAAAGCCTTCTACATGCGATTGAACGATGACGACCGTACCGTGGCCGCGATGGACGTGCTCGCACCGGGAATCGGCGAGATCATCGGCGGCAGCCAGCGCGAGGAGCGGCTGGAGGTGCTCGATGCCCGGCTGGCCGAGCATCATCTCGACCCCGCCGCTTATTCCTGGTATCGCGACCTTCGGCGATACGGCACTGTCCCGCATGCAGGGTTTGGCCTCGGCTTCGAGCGGACCATTCAGTACGTGACGGGCATGGCCAACATCCGGGATGTCATCCCCTTCCCCCGGACACCCGGGAACGCCGACTTCTGAAACCAACGACAACCGCACACACTTCGATTTTCTGACCTCTCCGGAGCCTGCTCGCCGATGTCCACGACCCCCGATCGTCCCGCCCGGCCGCTTCGCTGGGGCATTCTCGGTTGTGCCCGGATCACCCGCCAGGGGCTGGTGCCGGGCATCAACGCCTCGCAGTTCGGCACCGTGCAGGCGCTCGGCAGTCGGAATGAGGGGCTGGCACGATCCTGGGCCGAGGAGTTCGGGATTCCGGCCTCGTACGGATCGTATCAAGGTGTGCTCGATGACCCGAACGTCGATGCCGTGTACATCCCCCTGCCCAACGAGCTGCACCTGCCCTGGGTCTTGCTCGCGGCCGAGGCCGGCAAGCACGTCCTCTGCGAGAAGCCGATGGCCGTCAACGCGGACGAGGCCGCGCAGATGGTCGAGCATTGCCGATCGCACAAGGTCATGCTCATGGAAGCCTTCATGTGGCGACACCAGCCCCGCACAAAGGCCCTGCTCGACCTGGTCCGCAAGGGAGAGCTTGGCACCCTACGGTTCGTCCGGTCGTCGTTCTCGTTCTCGATCGACCCGGCCGACTGGCGGACCGATCCGACGAGGGGAGGGGGGGCGCTCTGGGATGTCGGCTGCTACGGAGTGAGCACCTGTCGGCTGTATGCTGGGGCCGAACCGGTCGCCATCCAGTCGGTCAAGCGGATCGGTCCGTCGGGCGTCGATCTCAGCCTGGCCGCGCAGCTGGTTTTCCCGAACGGAGTGATCGGCCTGGTCGATTGCAGCTTCGAGGCCCCGTTCCGTTGCGAATATGAACTGGTGGGCACGAAGGGATCGATCAAGGTTCCCGAGGCCTATCTCCCCCCCGCGCACCCGATCGCCTTGCGGTTCGATTCCGGCTCGAACATTCACGGCACTGCGCCCGAAACCCTCACCTTCGAGGGGACGGATCAATACGCCTGCATGGTCGATTCGTTCGCCCGGTCGGTCGAGGCCGGAATGCTCCAAGGTCCTTCGGAGGACGGATTGCTCCAGATGCAAACGCTTGACCGCATTCAGTCGGCCGCAATGCTCGTCACCGGCTGAGGCGATTCCTGGGTGTTTGCGGCGGTACGACCTGACTGAGGCCCCCCTCCCTCGGCCTCCGGCCACCCTCTCCCCCCGACGGCGGGGGAGAGGGTTGAGCGTGGCCTTGCGATGATGGGCGAGGCAGAGGCCGGCGTAATCGCTGCTCAGACATCAGGGCAGGATGTAGACCGTCGGCTCCAGGACGCGGACGGTCGTCGGCACATACGAGCGGACGACCGGCGACGAGGTGATGACCCCGGTGGAGACCACCGGATACGAGCGGCTCACGTAAGTCGTCGGCACCACACCCGGATCGTAGGTGACGTACCTCGAGGCGATGACCGAGCCGGTCGGCACGGTTTCGATGTAGCGGGTGGCGACCACCGGCTCGCTAATGATCGTGCCCGAGGACACGACGGTGGTGGTCGGAACCACGCTGACGGTCGGAACCAGTCGGGTTTCGATCGACCTCGGCCGACCAAACAGCCCGTAACGAACGGTGGAGACCTCGGCCCACTGGCCGTTCGCCGTGTTGGTGTCGGTCGCCACCATGCCGAAGGCCAGCAACGCCAGCCCTGCTGTCATCCACGATGCCCGTTTCATTGATCCCCTCTCTTTCCTCGATCGAGGCCACTCGGATCGGGAACGCGTTGCCTGGCCGGGCCGTCGAAAACGTCCGGCAACCGATCAGGGCCAGCCCCCCGGAAACGGAACAACCCCGCCCACGCTGCGCGGCGATCGTGCAACATGGCCGGGGCTCCCATGGCCGGATCGGCCTCGCCCTTCGCGAGCAGAGACACGTCCCTTCATTTTCATCGTATCCCGGGCCGAGCTCGGCCGCCAGTGCTCACCGCGACACGGCATGGCCCCGGCGACTCGGCCCGGCTAGGATAAGCGATCGACAAACGAGGCCAGGAAAGGAACGAGGTCGCACATGATGACTTCAGAGAACCATCTGACGCGTCGATCGGCGCTGCGAAGCCTGGGAATGTCGGCCGGGGTGGCGATCGGCTCGGCGCTTTGTCCGGAATCGGCCGTGGCGCGGCAGGTGGGTTCCGATCCGAAGCCGGTGGCGGGGGTGGTCACACGCTACAACAACGGCTTGCATGCGGACGTCTTGCTCAGCCGAATTCTTCAAGGTTGGCGGAACGACGGAGGCCCCGGCCCGGCCCTGAGCCTTTCTGCGATTTATCTCGATCAGGTTGAACCCGGCGACCTCGGGCCGAAACTGGCAGCCAAGTACGGCGTGCCGATCGTGCCGACGATCGAGGAGGCCCTGACGCTCGGCACCGGCCAGATCGCGGTCGATGGGGTCATCAGCATCGGCGAGCACGGCTCGTATCCGTACAACGAGAAGGGGCAGCACCTTTATCCCCGGAGGCGGTTCTTCGAGGGGATCGCCCAGATCTTCGAGCGGTACGGGCGGGTCGTTCCGGTCTTCAGCGACAAGCATCTGGGCCCAACCTGGGACGATGCGCTCTGGATGTACGAGACGGCCCAGCGGCTCGGTATTCCGCTGATGGCCGGCTCGTCGTTGCCGCTCAGCTACCGATCGCCCGACCTGACCTTGCCGATGGCCTGCGACCTTGAAGCCGCCGTTGGGGTGGGATACTCGGGCCTGGATATCTATGGAATTCATACGCTGGAGCTGTATCAATCCCTCGTTGAGCGTCGCACAGGGGGCGAGACGGGGGTCAATTCGGTCACCTGCCTGAGCGGCGAGGCGATCGGCGAGGCGATTGCTCAGGGTCGCGTGCGCCGGGAGCTGCTCGATGCGGCCTTGCGGGTCGCCCCCGAGGCGTCGAGCTTCGACCCGCAATCGTTCCAAACCGAAGGCTCGGCCCTCTTTCTGTTCGACTATCGCGACGGATTTCAGGGGGCGGTCCTGATGCTCGAAGGGGTGGTGACCGGATGCCGGGTGGCGGTGCAGCTTCGGGGAGAGAGTGAGGCCCTCGCGACCCGAGCCGAGGAGCGGACCGAACCGCATTACCCTCACTTCGCCTTTTTGTTGCACGCCATCGAGCAGATGATCCATACCGGCCGACCGACCTATCCGGTCGAGCGGACCCTGCTGACCGCCGGAATCCTCGACCGGGCCCTGACCTCGCGCGCCGAACAGGGCCGAATCCTCGAAACCCCTGAACTCGCGATCTCCTACACTCCCGCCAACTACCCCCACGCCCCCAACCCGCCCTTACCCGTCTCGTGATCTGGTCAGGGAAGGAGAACGGTCTGGTCTTCGGGCGTGTTCTCCCCCGGCACCCGGGGTGAATCTGGGCGGAGAAGAATCGGAAGCGCTGGCGGAAGAGGGGGATGATTGGTGGTTGGAGGCGGGTTCCTTCTGTTCGTTCCGCGCGAAGTGAACGCTCAGATGTTGAATTTTTTTCACCCGCTGTTTCGCTCCACGCGGGGCACCCCAACCAGGGAGGAACGATCGACCTCTCACTGAGCGCGGTGGGGCGAACAGGGAGAATTAAGCACGCAGAACGAGTCTAGGAAGAACAGAACCAACACAACAATTCCCAAAATTTTCCTGAAAAATCCAGGGAATCGTGATCTCAGCGATTCAACTCCGGGGCATCGGCATGCCGCTATACCTGGCGAAACATGGATGAGTGCGATGCAAATACGATGACCTCAAGATGTTCTGCAAGCGATTGCGATCTGCTTCCCGAAATCGGGGTGGAATTCACGAATCGTTCTGAGAAAATCCTTGAAGGTGAAATCAGAAGGTGCTAGGGTTTCCAATTGGTTTGGGCGCAAACAACGCCCGACCGGCCAAAGAACCCAGGGTTTTCTTACCCAAAAAACTGGGTTCAACCTGTTACAACTCCCCGGCGATTCGGGGTTGAGATGAGCCTCTCACGGTAGAGGAGCGATAATGCACCGATTGATGTCCCGTCTTTTTGCTGGTCTTTCGCTGGCGGCTCTGATGAGCCTGACCCTGTCGGGCTGTGGTGGCGGGGCCACCCAGACCGGAACAGCTCCCGAACCGCACTCGGCAACCGTGGGTGGCGGCCATGGTGAGGTTGGCGGTGCCGCCGGTCCGGACGCCCCTGGCGGCCAGTAACGCGTGACGACACGTCATGCGAAGTGATGACCGGCCGGAGGACCTTCACCTGGACTCCGGTCGCAGAACCCAGCTGCCGGTTGAATTTCGTGGCCGGCAGGCGTTCTCGCAATCATCCTCGAAGTCGATTTTCGATCCTCTCGTTCTGTTCTTCCTGATCTGATCGATTTCAAAGGACGATTCTCAGGTCGTTTCTTCCTCTCCTTTCTTTCGTTCCGCCTGTCTTCCAGACGGTCTTTTCCATATCGGAGACTCATTTAATGACAAAGCGTTCGCACAACCGCGGCTTCACGCTCATCGAGCTGCTGGTGGTCATCGCGATCATCGGCGTGCTTATCGCCCTCTTACTTCCGGCCGTTCAGGCGGCGCGTGAGGCGGCTCGTCGGGCCCAGTGCTCGAACAATCTGAAGCAAATCGGCCTGGCGATGCACAACTACGAGAGCACCCACGGGTGCTTCGCACCGTGGTCGATCAACCCGTCGCCGATTGATAGCTGGGGCTGGACGCCGAGCGGCCACCTGTCGCTGCTCCAGTTTATCGAGCAGGGCAACATGTTCGCGGCTTACAACGCCGGAGCGGTGCACCCGAATGCCCAGGGTAGCCTGTTCTATGCGATGAACACGACCGTGTTCAACACGCAGCTCGGCACGTTCGCTTGCCCGTCCGACGGCCGCCTGGTGAATGTTTCGCAGTCGAACTACGTGGGGAACCTCGGCGGCCCGCACGCGGTTCGCGGATACAACGGCGTGTTCGGACCGACCCGTCAGTCATGGCCGGAAGCCGCGCGGGGTGCGGGCATCGTCACGATCTCGAAGATCGTTGACGGCACCAGCAACACCGCCGCCTTCAGCGAGAAGCTGACGGCCCACTCGGGCGTCGGCAGCGTCAATGCCGGCAACAACAACCCGAACGACTTCCTCCGCGTCTGGTTCCGGACCGGCCTGAGCCAGGGCCGCGGCACGGGCGTGCAGAATCCTGACGCCGTGCTGGCGATGATCAATGCGTGCAACAGCCTGCCCATCACCACGGTGGCGACCGGCAATGCCCACGAGCCCTCGGGCTGGTTCCGGGTCTACCCGGCCTACTCGAACTACGGCGGCTACCAGCACACCGGCCCGCCGAACTCGCGGAACTGCGGCAACAACGACTGGGTTCCCTGGGGCCAGGACATGTGGGGCACGTCGAACGCCTCCAGCCTGCACCCGGGCGGCGTGAACGTCTGCATGGCAGACGGCTCGGTCCGCTTCATCAAGGAAACGGTCAACCTGCCGACCTGGTGGGCCCTCGGGACCATCAACGGCGGCGAAGTGGTCAGCGCCGACCAGTATTGATGCGTGAGCGATCACCCCTCTGGGCGTGATCGGCGAGCATGCTTCAAATGGGGTCATCGGTGGCCGAGGTGCCACCGGTGGCCCTTTTTTTTGTGTCGATTTGCTGGTTCGTGGAAATGATGTGGGTGAGCGGGCCGCTTCTTGAGGCCGCTGCGGCGCAGGCCTGCGACATCCTGGAAGCCGAAACGAACCGAGCCGCGCTGCTGACGGTCTTGGTCGAGGGGCCGTCTGTGTGGCCTCGCGGTTCTCGTTTTGGAATTTGCTCGGGCTCGGGCTCGCCTTGCGGACGGCCTTCCGGGTGGGATCGGGGGCGACCGGCGGATGACCGGCTCGGGCTCGGCTGGGAGACATTCCAGGGTGCCAGGCGTTGGGGGCCCTGCTCACGTCCTCGGTGAGATGGCCGAGGTCCGATTCTCCTCGGCCCCAGATCTGATGAGAGACGCCGGGCCAACGGAACAGAGGTCGAGGACAAGCCCACCCATCCCGCGATCGGCAGATCAGTAGGAGTCGGCCGAGATCACCTCGCCCCCCTTGGTCGTGCTCAGGGCACGCCAGACGGGGAGGCTGACGGAGTTCTTGACGAAGCGGACGCTGCCGTCGGCCAGGACCGCGTTCACGCCGCCGGGGTGCCGGCTCCGGGCGGCGAGGGTCGTATGAATGATGTCGGCCACCGAGAGGCGGATGCAAGGAGGATTCTCACCGAAAGGGTAGCTGCACCCGCCATTGAGACGGTCGGGCGCCGGGCTATTCGGCGACAGGTAGGCCTCGAAGGTCGCCCCGTCCCCCCACCAGGAGAAGCCTCGCGAGTCGCGGTTGAAGCCGATGACCGTCTCGGAGACGAGCATCGTGTTCGAGGTGCCATCCCGGAAGCTGTTGAAGCCCAAGGCATTGAGCCCCTGCGATGGGGGCGGGAAGTTGACCGAGGCGATGTCGACGAAGGGGCTGCCCATGTCGGTGAAGGGCGCCCCGCCAAACGCGACGGCCCCCGGGTCGCCCGCCGAGGCCCCTGGCGGGTAGATGGCCGGTTGCAGGAGCATGGAGTTGCCGAAGTTCGCCACGTAATTGTGCTGGGTTGCGAAGAAGGTCTGCCCCGAGAGAACCCGACCGCGGTCGTTTGGGTTGGCCGGCGCGTCGCTGGGGCAGACATAGGACGCGATCCGGGTCGAGACCACGGTGACATTCGCGTCGCCGAAGAAGCGGAGCGGCGTGTCCATCGGGCCGCGCGGCACGGTGTTGTTGCCGTCGAAGTTGAAGGCGTCGTAGAGGGCGCGTTGCTCCATCTGAGGGAGGATGAAAACGATCCAGGTGCCCCAACTGGTGCCCTTCCGACCGGGCGGGAGCCGATTGTGCAGGCTCTCGTAGGTGTGCATGGCCAGGCCGATCTGCTTCAGGTTGTTGGTGCACTGGGCACGCCGGGCGGCCTCGCGGGCGCTTTGGACGGCCGGCAGCAAGAGGGCGATGAGCACGCCGATGATCGCAATGACCACCAGTAGCTCGATCAGGGTGAAGGCGTGACGTCGATTCATGGAAATTTCCTCATAAGAAGGGGTCCGCGGCGGCACGCCGGGTTATCCGGCAATCTCGATCTCGAACTGGTTCGGCCCGCCCGGCGTCACCTCGATTTCGATGCGGACGGCCGGGGTCTCTGGCCCGGCCCCCCGAGGCATCGCCGTGGGGATCAGCCCGGACCTCGAACCGGGAGGGGGAACCGCTTCGGGAACCTCGGCGCCGGTGATCGGGTCGAAGGTCATGCCCGACGCGGGCTCGTCCGCAGGAGCCGCCGGCCACACCTCGACGGCATAGGAGCCCGGCGCCAGGCCCCGCTCGGCAGCGAGGCGGAAGCTCCCGTCGCGAATCGTCGCGCCGGCTCCCGAGGCCTGGAGGGTGGAGGTGGGGTGGAACTGGATGGAGCCCGATTCGACGGGCCGTCCGCCGATCTGCACGGTGCCGGAAACCGCCAGGAGCCCGCCGGGGTGCTCGGCCTCCCCGCACCCGGCCCCGGCGAGCATCGCCGCCACGGCCATCGGCAGCACTCCCGCGAGGCGATGACGATCAAGCGACTCATTTTTCATACAATCATTCCCTCAAGAATTCGCGATCTCCCGGAATCCCGTCGCTCGACACTGTCCTTACCCCCCGGGATGAGGCAGCACGCTCATCTCGGTCGCGGCGAATTTCGACGCCCAAGGGCCCCCGACCATCCCACTCTGGAGCCCACCGCCGAACGCCCGGCAAAGAAGCTCAACGTGACGGCTCGGCGAACGCCGCGACGGTCGTTTCCAGTCGACCTCACCGAGGCAAGCCCGCGACCGTTCAACTCCCGACCGCCAAAAAGGGGGTAATGCCTCCCGAATGGAACGATGTCCTGGAGACGACGCGCGGGCGCTCCGGAGATTGATCCGGCCGTTGTCGCGCGATCAGATTAACGCTAATGGAATATCATTCTCACTAAGAAGGAGTCAAGGACGTGGTGTTCCTGTCGGCGCGATTTTTCGGGAGGGAACGGGAGAGCCCCGGGCTCGGCATCGCCACCGTCTCCGGGGCGATCAGGCATCTCGTCGAGCCACCGGGAGAGACGGGACAGACGTCCGGGTTTGACCGATGCGAGGCGGGCTGGCCAGAATGGGAGGCGTTTCGGGGACGTGCACGTTCACGGATCGCCAGGAACGGGAGGGATGCCCATGTTGGTGTTGACTCGAAGGAAGAACGAGGCCATCGTCCTTAACGAGCGGTTTGTTGTCTCGATCGTCGACATCAAGGACGACAAGGTGCGCCTGGGGATCGATGCCCCCTTGGGTGCCAGTGTTTACCGGCGCGAGGTTTACGAGGCGATCACGACGGCTTCGCGGGCTCAGCAGACGAAGACGGCCGAATCACCATCGGCCCCGCCCCCGTTGCCGCAGCAGGAACTCGCCGATCGAACAGAGCAACGGGATGGGATGGGACTGCCGTCCTCTTCGACCGAACCGCTTCCGCCACCAACGACGTTGACCGTATCTCCTCGGCATCTCTCAATCCTTGACGCGTATTGCACCATGATGCAGGAGCGGTACGGGATCTCGATGAACCGAGAGCAGGCCCTTGCGTCGATCCTCGATTCCTCCAACGCCACGAAGTGAGGTGAGACCGGGGGCTCAAGGGATGGTTTGCGATGCTCGGGGCGTTGAATGGCTTCGAGCATCGCATGGGGTCGCCTCGCATCGGTTCGAGCCGGTGGTCAAGGGCGGGGTGGGTGGAGGTTGCGGATCGTCCCCTGGTCGTCGATGTTGACATATGAGGGGAAGTGGGGTCGGAGCCAGGCGACCAGAGCATCGAGCCCGGCTACGCCAAGGCGGCTGACCTGAAGCCGGAGGCCGGGCGCGGGGCGTCGGCCGAGGGGGCGGAAGGTGGCGAGTGCCTCGGGAGGGGGACGCATCGTATCGTGGTGCGGTCCTGGTGCGTGGCCGGACGCGTGGGAGGCGCTCATGCCGTGGTACGAGCCGAGGCTGGGGGCGACGTTCCAGACGGTCACCTGACCGGCATCGGGGCCGAGGATCGGCGTGGTGATGAGGTTCGCGAGCAGGCCGGGGCGGGTCCTCGGGTCGTAGTAGCCGCCGGCCACCTGCACGCCGGAGCGGGCGTTGCCGGGGGCGGTAAACTCGAAGAGACGCACCGGGACGGTGTGGGGATCGCCGCCGAGGGAGTAGCCGTCGAGGCCGACGACCAGCGGAGCGCGGCCGAGGCCGGCACCGATGGCCAGGTCGTCATAATTGTCGCCGTTGAAATCGGCCGAGGCAATCGTGACCCCTCGGAGGAACGAGCCGGGGAGGGTGCCGAGGAGTTCGCGGCGGAGGGTGCCGTCGGCGTCGAAGATGCGGACGAGGCTCGGGCCGGGGCCGATGCGGGCGGCGACGATCTCGGCGCGTCCGTCGCGGTCGAGGTCGCCGACCGCCACGTTCAAGCCGGCGCGAGGGGATTCGGGGAAGGGGCGAAAGCGGAGGATCGGGCGGAGGTCCTCGCCGTCGTAGGCGACGATCCAACCGCCGCCGCCGAAGGCGTTCGGGGCGGTGACGATGTCCTGGACGAGGTCGCCGGTAAGGTCGCCGACGGCGGTGGCCACGCCGCCGGTCCAGCCTCGGGGCAGGGGGTTGACCACGCCGACGCGATCGCCGTTGCCGTCCTGCACGAGGACCGATCCGCCGCCGCCGCGAGCGGCACCCAGGGCGATCCGGCGCTGGTCTTCGTTCGGGCCGGCGAGGACGGACATCATCATCCCGGCGTCTTCGTGCGTGAGGATGTGGCAGTGGAAGACATATTTGCCGAGGTGGGGTGTGACCCGCCAGCGGATGACGACCTCGCCGTTGGCGGGGATGGTGATGGTGTCTCGCTGGGAGACATAGGGGTAGGTGCCCGAGCCGTCGAGCGAGACGGGCTCACCGTTGATCGAGATGACGGCGAAGTCGGTCTGATGGATGTGGAAGGGGTGATCGACGCCGGAGGCGTTGACGAGGGTCCACTCCTCGACCTGCCCGGCCTGAATCGAGACGATCGGGCCCTCGGGGAAGGCGGAGCCGTTGATCGTGAAGACGTTTCCTTCGATGTCAAAGATGAAGGTGCGTTGATGGTCGGGGGGGAGGTGGTAGACCTCGGGAATGGTGCCGACCGGCGGGAAGACAGGCGGGGGCTCGGTGACGGGGTCGCCCTCGACCCGGATGGTGGCGAGGGCGAAGAAGGTGTCGAGCGGGTTGATGTTCGGGGCGAGGTTGTCGACGAGGTAGTAGGTGCCCGGCTCCTGGGGCGCGGTCACGGCCATCGTGAGCCGGGCGCCCGGGGCGACGAAGGTGGGGCCTTCAACGAGGTACGGGGTCGGCAGATCGAGCGCCAAGGGGCGGGGGACGAGGTCGTGGCTGTTGCCGTCGTGCGAGATCACGGTGCCGGCCCAGCCGTTCTCGCCGTCGGCATCGACGATTCCAAGGTTGTAGAAACCGTTGCGGCCGATCGAGGAGAAGGTCCAGATTTCCGTCTCGCCGGGGCGGAGGGTGATCTCGGGGTTGAACTGGCCGTTGATCAGTTTCTGCCAGTCCTGGCCGTAGGGGGGCTGTTGCCGCTTGGTGTAGCCGAGGTTCGCGGGCATCCGCTCGCCGGTCTGGGGGTCGATGGCAACGTTGACCAGGGTCAGGCCGAGCAGGCGCTCATCGTAGTTGCCGACCAGATCGGGCCAGGGGTCGAGGGCGTCGCCCACCTGGAAGAACCCGGCGAGGCCGCCGTAGACCTGGTCGGCGGTCGAGCCGTGCTGGTGGGTGTGGTACCAGTTGACCCCCGCCTGCTGAGTGGTCGGCACCTCGATCCGGGTCCGGTAGCTGCCGCCGGGGAGCATCTGGCGGTAGACGTTGTCGCCGTCGCCGAGCGGGCTGACAAGGAATCCGTGCGCATGCAGATTCGTGATATAGGTGACGGCCGGCGGCGGGGGGTCCGGCGGGTCGTCACCGAGGGCGTTGTGCAAGGTCAGGTCGAGCACGTCGCCCGGCTCGATGCGCAGGGTCGGGGCCGGGAACTGCGGCGGCAAGACGACGCCGTCGGCCGTGGTGAACTGATAGCCGGCCGCGAAGTTGGCGTTCGGCCGGGGAGACTGGGGCGGGATCTCGGGCGTGAGGTTCGGGTTGGAGAAGATCGGCTCGCCCCCCCAGAGCACCGGCCGACCCGAGCCGGGCAGGCCCGCGCGGGTGATCGTCGCCTCGGCGCGGAGAACGCCGTCGACGCTCCGGATCTCTGGAGGCTGATGCAGCGGGCCATCCGACTGGCCCGGCACCAGGATCGCCGTCATCAAGACTCTCGGCTCCAGTTCGAGCAGCTCGAACCGCCGGACCCGCCCCGAAGCCCGCCTTCGATGCGTCCCTCGTCGCATGGCCGTTCCCCTCGTCATCGAGCGCCGTTGCCGTCGTGTCGGATCAACCATGGCATGAGCGGTTTAAAAAATCAATTGGCTGGTTCAATAGAACTTTCCAGGTTTGCCGAGATTGCCCAGAGAGGGGAAGGGGAAGGAATTGAGACGGCTTGTAGTTGCTGTCGACTCAGGGCAATTGGGCGGGATATGCTGGGGCAAGGCGAATTGCTTTCGTCGGGGGTGGCTGGGGTCGCGGACGACTCCAGCCACCCCGACGGCTACGGCGTCTCGTTGAGGAGCCCAGGCGAAAATTGCCAGTTGTCCTCGAAGTCGGCATCACGTGGAGTGGGAAGCCGGTAGCGTTCGCCCTGGATTCCCATTCTGAACGTGCGAAATTGTGAATCCTTTCGACCGGGTTTCTCATCGAGCCACAACTGATGCTGTGTCCTCACGTAATCGGCAACAACCGCGCTCGGAACGACAAAGTAGCGAAGCTGTTTCGACTCTAAACTGATGGTCACGAAGCAGTACCAAAGCTCGGGGCGTGACAGTGATTCATGTTTCTCATTCATGATCCAGTCGCTCAGAAAGCGACCGAAAAGCTTCGAAACCGCGGGCCGATTGCGCCTGTCGAGATTGGTCTTCACCTCAATCTGAAAGAAACGATTCGTCTCCGGATCGGAAACAAGAATATCGACATTTTTCGTCCGTCCCAGCGTCATGTTGGCGTCATAACCCCAGAGTGCCAGACGCGACAGAACGGCAAACTCGCCGGCCAGCAAGATATTGTTTGCTGATATTTGAGATCTCACGCGCTTTAACCTTCTGATATTTCCGCCTTGGGGTGGCTGGGGTCGTCCGCGACCCCAGTCTGGTGGAAGACGCCGAGCCGACGGAACTGGGGCCGCGGACGGCCCCAGCCACCACGACGGGCGAGGACACCCTTATCACTTAACGCCGCGTCTTCTGGTATCATCGAGGTTGCTTTCGGCGGGTTGGTCCGCTGAGTTTGGGGACAATGCGTTCGGCGGCTCTGACGCCTCGGATTCCGACGAGATGCCTCAGCGTGTGAGCAAGCCCGGGGAACTCAAAGCCGGTGACCTGTTCGAGGACTGTCGCTATCACCCCTGCCTTTGCATCGAAGTGGGCGGTGATGATGACCCCTCCGGCGTCTGGGGCATCTCCCTCGTCGACGGTTCGCCGTGCGGGTGTTGCATCCGGAACTGTGGTCTCCGCAAGCTGACGGTCGACGAGGTCGTTCGCTGGAAATCTCATGGCCCACCGGATGTCGAGTTACAGCCGGAGCATCGCTGGTGGGCCTCCGAAGCGTCCGACACCTCGCCTTAACACCAACCCGGCGGCATGACTGAGACCGTCTGCGCTCTTCGTCTGATGGGAGACGCCGAGCTGACGGGACTGGGGTCGCGGACGACCCCAGCCACCCCGACGAAAGATGGG
This sequence comes from Tautonia rosea, assembly GCF_012958305.1. NCBI lineage: Bacteria > Pseudomonadati > Planctomycetota > Planctomycetia > Isosphaerales > Isosphaeraceae > Tautonia > Tautonia rosea. The sequence continues at coordinate 64,803 of NZ_JABBYO010000021.1, forward strand.
GCTTCGCGGCGATTGAGACCACCCGACGGGACTCGTCTCGGATGGCCGATCAGAGGGTGGGCAGGAGGTAGGGCGCGCGGCGGTCGATGTCGAGCAGGGCCGGGTCGGTGTCGTCGAGGAAGGACCAGGAGGAGGGGTCCCAGCGGAGGGGGCGGCGGTGCCAGTAGGCGAGGTTGCCGAGGTGGCAGACGGTGACGGAGCGGGCGCCGACCTCGACGTCGCAGATGGGCTGGCGACGCTCTCGGATGCAGTTGAGCCAGTCGCGCTGGTGGCCGGGAGAGTCGTAGAGGTGGACGCCGTCGGCGGGGATGTCGGCGTCTTTCAGGGACTCGGGGGTGGTGCGCCACTGGCCGCGATTGACGAAGACCTCCCCCTCGGTGCCGATGAAGGTGACGCCGCCGCCGGGGCCGTGGATGACCTCGATGCCGCCGGGGTAGAGGAAGGTGACGCCGCGGTCGGCGCTCGGGTCGTCGGGCAGGATGACCTCGGAGGGGCCGGAGTGGTCCATGCCGAGGCCCCACTGGGCGATGTCGAAGTGGTGGGCGCCCCAGTCGGTCATGCCGCCGCCGGAGTATTCGCGGAAGGATCGCCAGTTGGGGTAGTGGTCGTGGACGCCTCGGGGGCTGAGGACCTCGTTGTACGGCCGTTCGGGGGCGGGGCCGAGCCAGCGGTCCCAGTCGAGGCCGGGTTCGAGCGGTTCCTCGCCGAGGTCGCACCAGTGGCTCGGGCCGCCGACATCCACAAGCACTCGCTTGATGTCGCCGATCATGCCGTTGCGGACGACCTCGCAGGCCTGGCGGAACTCGGGGCTGGAGCGCTGCTGGCTGCCGGTCTGGAAGACAATGTCGTGGGCCTTGACGGCGTCGATGCAGGCCTTGGCCTCGTGGATGGTGAGGGTGAGTGGTTTCTCGCAGTAAATGTCCTTGCCGGCCTTGCAGGCCTCAAGGATGGTGATGGCGTGCCAGTGGTCGGGGGTGCAGATGACGACGGCGTCGATGTCGTCTCGGGCGATCAGCTCGCGGTCGTCATTGTACGCGGCGCAGTCGGAGTTCTCGTACTTCGCATCGACCTTCGCCCTGGCGTCGTCGCGGCGGGTGGTGTCGACATCGCAGACGGCCAGCACCTGCACATCGTCCTGATCGAGGAACCAGCGGAGGTGGTACTGGCTCTGCTTCCCCATGCCGATGAAGCCCAGGCGGATCCGCTCGCTGGGGGCCGAGCCGTTACGGCCGAAGACGGAGTGAGGCACGATCCAGGGAGCGGCGGACACCGCGGCGGCCCGCTGGAGGAATCGGCGACGCGAGAGCGAAGATCGAATCGACATGAGAGGTTCCCTTGGTCCGAGGGGAATCGCTGTGGCACGACCGCGAGACGCATTGAAGCGCTCGACCACGGTGCAGCGTAACCCGGAGGGATCGGCTTCGCGAGGGGTGGACGCTCGGATGTCGGACCCCAATAGAAATGTCCGGTGTTTGGCCCCAATAGAAATGTCCGGTCGATGCGCTCTTCAGGCCAAGCCTGGAGGTCGCCATGAACCCCGATCGGATTGCCATGAGTCAACGTGATCGCGATATCCTCACCGTCCTCAAGCCGGTCCTCGACGGCCACCGTTCCCAGGCCGAGGCCGCTCGACTGCTCGGCAAGAGCACCAGGCAGGTCCGACGTCTCGTCGCGCGCCTGAAAGACGAGGGAGATGCCGGGCTGATCCACAAGCTCCGGGATCGTCCCTCGAATCGAAGAATGAAAACAGCAACAAAATGCAACATCCTCTCGTTCTACAAGGAGCATCTCCAGGGCTTCGGCCCCACGCTCGCCGCGGAAACCCTGGCCGAAGAGGGCCTACATGTCTCTGCCGAGACCCTCAGGCGATGGCTCACGGCCGAGGGGCTCTGGCAACCGACCCCGCGACGCGACACCCACCGCTCCCGACGCCCGCGACGCGCCTGCTTCGGCGAGCTGATCCCGCTCGATGCCTCGATCCACGACTGGACCGAGGGACGCGGCGAGACCATGGCATTGTCGGCCATGATCGACGACGCCACTGGCCGCGTCCTGGCCCGCTTCGCCCCGGCCGAGACGACCGACGCGTACTTCGAGCTGCTGGGGCGTTGGCTGCGGGCTCACGGCCGCCCCGTGGCCCTCTACAGCGACAAGAAGACCGTCTTCCGCGTCCCCCCGGCCGAGGGGCGGGACACGCCCCCCTCGCAGTTCGGCCGCGCCTGCGAGGAACTGGGCATCACGCTGATCTTCGCCCACAGCCCGCAGGCCAAGGGACGCGTCGAACGCTTCTTCGGCACCGCCCAGGACCGCTGGGTCAAGCAGATGCGGCGGGCCGGCATCACGACGATCGCCGAGGCCAACGCCCTGCTGACTCGCACGCTCCTGCCGCACTTCAACCGCCACTTCACCGTGGCCCCCGCCGAGCCGTCCGACGCCCACCGCCCCTGGCTCCACCGCGAGCACGACCTGCGTGCGATCCTCTGCCCGCAGCAGCCCCGCGTCGTCAGCAATGATTACGTCGTCCGCGTCGAGGGCCGTCTGCTGCAACTGGCCAGGCCCGCGTTACCGGGCCTGCGTGGCGGCGTGGTCCTCGTCGAGTCCCGCCGCGACGGCACGCTGGCGATCCGCTTCCAGGGCCGGTACCTTCGTTTCCAGGAGATCACGGCCCGACCGGCTGCCACCCCGCCCCCTCGCCGCCGCCGCGAACCCTCGGCCAGCCCTCCCCACCGCCCGGCCCCCGACCACCCCTGGAGAACCCCCTCTCCGCCCCCCAAGAACGGATGATCAGCGGACATTTCTATCGAGCACAAACCGGACATTTCTATTGGGGTTCAACAGGGGTGGACGCTCGGATCGTCCCTCCGATTCGATCCGCGTGCTCAAGCCCTCGGCGGGACGGCCGAGGGAGCCGATCTCGGATCGGAGCGAAATTACGGGGGAAGCACTCAACGACTCACCCCTTAATCCAGGCTCATCACTTCATTCCCGTTCCTCGTGGCCAGCTTCTGCCAGAGGCCCAACTTCGGGAGCACCACTCCTCCGTAAGGAGGCGGTTCTTTGGCGTCGATGGTCTCGCTCAAGAACCGGACCGAGCCATCCGCCATCAAGGCGTTCAGCCCCCCGGGGTGGAACGAGGCCGCCGAATACGAGATCGCGCCCCACGTCCCTCGCGTCGGCCGCACACGCCGGTAATAATTGGGCGGATAGTATGCCGTCATGTGACTATCCGTATGAGCGCCGAGAAACCACCAGCCCCGCAGTTTGGAAAACAGCGGATCCCACGGATCCATGACCCGCAACGCCGCCGACGCCTTCTCGGTCACCATCATCGTGTGGCTCGTGCCGTCGGTGATCGAACTGACTCGCACCGTCAACCCCTCGACGATGCATCCGTTGACTCCTCGCAACCGGATGGGATCTGGGCGGCAGCCCAGCTCTGGCCACGGCGCGCCGCGCAGGAGGGTCGATCCATAGACTCCGGCGTAGCTTCCCGAAGCCACGGTTCCCGGTGCCCCCAGACCGATGGTTTCGTCTTCCAACCGCGCCTGGGGAAAACTGAGATAAGGGACGCCCGCGTCGGCATCGTCGGGACAGACATATTGGGAAACGACCGTGCCGAAGACCGTCGAATTCTCAGATGAGACGATGCGAAGATCCTGGTTCACCGCGTTGAACAGCGCGGTTTGCCCGCCGAACGGCAGGAGCCTGACCAGAAACCCCTGGTCCGTGAACGGGGAGGGGCACGTCGAGCCCGACATGAATCGAGCGTCATAACTTCCCAGGTTGCCTGGCGGCAGGCACAGATTCACGTCGTGGTAGGCATGGATCGCCAACCCGATCTGTCTCAGGTTGGCCGCGCATTGCATCCGCCGCGCTGACCCTCGCGCCGCCTGGACCGCGGGAAGCAGCAACGCCATCACAAGCGAGAGCACGCCGATCACGACGAGGAGTTCGATCAGGGTGAAGCCCCGCCTTGTACGCCTTCGCATCGATCTGCCCCTCGGCTTCGGTCAGCGATTCGACTTCATCCGGAGCAGCACCGCTGCCACGATCGAGGCCACTCCCAGGCCGACAAACACCCAGGTCCAGTGGATCTCCCGAGGCGTGCTTGGCAAGACAACCGGCTCCAGTCCATAAAATGCCAGGCTGAATTCTTCCGGGTCGCTTCGCTCGGCGCGGAGTTCCTCGAACTGGCAGTTCCAGCGTTGCTGCCCCGATTCGACCCCTGTACTCGATTTCCACTCGCATGTTCGGTTGAGTATAACCCATCATGCTGACTTGATACTGGCGCGCCACCCAACCCGCGGCCGGGTCAAACAGGACCCGGGTCTGGAGTGGCTGTTCCGGCTTGCCATGCTGAATCACCACCTCAAGCAGACTCCGTCCCTCCCGTTCCACCGGCTCGGCCGAGAGAACGTTCGAGTCGGGATATTCCAGCAAATCGGCAAATGTTGTCCTGGTCACGGAATAGGGCGCCTCCAGCAATTTGCCAAAGTGAGTGGTGTACGACCGCCCGAGATCAGACCCTTCGTCGATTGATTCGACGACATAGTCCTCCCGGCCGGCCAGCTGATTCAGGGTAAACCCCGAATCCTTCCCAATGCACACGACTCGCGTCTTGAGAATGACGCCCTCTCCGGGGTTGCGTTGGATCGACTCGAACTTGCGGAGGGGACCCAGGGTCGCGAACGTCACGTCCTCGATCCGCCTGATTTCACCGGACGCTTGTTCCAATCGGACCCGGGCCTTACCCCGAACCTGATCGAACCGCTGCTCGATCGTCTTCGCGGCAGGGGGATACTCGCGCCGGAACCGGGCGATTTCCTCCTGCCCCGCGCCCCAGGCACACGAACAGCTCACAGCCACGATCGCACATGTGAAGAGTAAGGAGAAAATTCGATGCGCCGGGGTGCAGCTGGTCATGAATCCTCCGCGTCCTGTCACATTCGAATTGCGATCACTCGCCGGACCCTTGAAGCACAGTACACCATTCCAACGGAGTCATCCCAGGGAAATCACGCATAAAAAAGGAGCCGCTCGACTCGACGCCCCGAACCCTCAAGCCCCCGGTGGGACGGTCGAGGGCAGGCCGAGCAGTTCGTCGACGGCGCGGCCGATGTCGGGGGATCGCATCAGGGACTCGCCGACGAGAATCGCATCGACCCCGGCCGCTTCCAGGCGCTCGACGTCGGATCGCCCCCGGATGCCGCTCTCGGAGACGAGGAGGACTCCCTCGGGGACCCTCGGGCGGAGCCGGAAGGTGTGCTCCAGGTCGGTCTCGAACCGGGAGAGGTCGCGGTTGTTGATGCCGACCAGGTCGGCCCCGGCGGCCAGGACGCGGTCGAGGTTCGCCTCCTCGTGGATCTCGACCAGGGCGGTCATGCCGAGGGATCGGGTCCGGGAGAGTAGGGCGGCCAGTTGCGCGTCGTCGAGGATCTCGGCAATGAGCAAGACCGCGTCGGCCCCGGCCATGCGGGCCTCGACCACCTGGTACTCGTCGATCAGGAAGTCCTTGCGCAAAATCGGGATCGCCACCGAGGCCCGGACGCGGGCCAGATAGGACAGATGCCCCTGGAAATACCGGACATCGGTCAGGACGCTTAGGCAGTCGGCTCCGTGGGCCTGGTAGGTCCGGGCGATGGCGATCGGGTCGAAGTCGGCCCGGATGACCCCGGCCGAGGGGCTGGCTTTTTTCACCTCGGCGATCAGGCGGATCGGCCCCGGGCCTTCGAGGGCCTCGCGGAAGTCCCGCACGGGAGGGGCCTCGCTCGCCTGGATTTCCAGCTCGTCGAGCGGCATGCGCCGCTTCGCTTCGGCCACCTCCCGGCGCTTGGTGGCAACGATCTCGTCGAGGATCGTGGGCATGGTTTTTGGCGGGGGTTCTTCGGTCACGTTCGGGTGGGCAAGGAGGGTCAATGCCGCTCCAGGCTACCGAAATCTCCCGCGATTGCCCACTCGGCACCCCTTGCGAGCGATCTGGACGCGATTGCCGATCCCTGCTAAGGTCCGGCAGCGGCTTGAACTGGCCCCCCAAGGACACGGACGTCCCGCCATGATCACCCTCGACGCTCCCGCCGGCGTGCATCACCTGCCGATCGAGGCGATCCGCCCAAGCCGATTCAGCATCAGCCTTTACGGCGACCCCGACCGCGAGATCGACGGCGACGGCCTGCTCGATAGCATCCGCCAGGGGGGGATACTCGTGCCCCTCGTCGCCGCCCCCGAGGCCGACGGGTTCGAGCTGCTCTCGGGCCACCGGCGGCTCGCCTGCGCCCGGCGGCTGGGCCTGGAATCGGTCCCCTGCGAGGTCCGAGCGGTCCCCCGAGGGTCGAGCCGCCGCCGGGCCATCCTCGACTACAACCGCCAGCGGCGCAAGACGTTCAGTCAACTGATGCGCGAGGCTGACGCGCTCGAAGCCCTGGTCGCCCCCGAGGCCCGCCGGCGACAATCGGCCAACCTCAAGGGAAGCGGCGCCGAGTGTCGGAATTCCGACGGTCGGGGCGGTCGCACCGACGAGACCATCGCGAGGGCCATCGGCCTGGGGGGCAAGGACCTGTATCGGCAGGCCCGAGCGGTCTGGAAGGCTGCCTCCTCGGGAGACTCCCGAGCCCGGAGCGCCCTGACCCAGCTCGACACCGGGACCAAGTCGGTTCACGCGGCTTACAAAGACCTCCGCCGCCGGACCCGCCTGACGACCGGGTTTCGGCCGACGCCGTACGACGTCTGGGCGTTCCGGCGCGATCCGTCCTACGGCATCCCCCATCCTGGATCGATTCCGGCCGGGATCGTCTCCCATACGCTCCACTACTTCACCGAGCCGGGGGCCCTGGTCGTCGACCCGATGGCCGGCGGCGGGACGACGCTCGACGTCTGCGAGGCCATGGGCCGCCGCTGCCTTGCGTATGATCTCGATCCTGTACGCCCAGAAATCCGACAGCTCGACGTAAGGCATGGCTTTCCGCTTGAAGCGAGCGAATGCGATCTCGTGTTCTGCGATCCACCCTACCATACCATGCTCGCCGAGCCGTACGCCGCCTTCGGCGTCGAACCCGAGCCCCTGACCGGCTGGATTGCGTTTTTAAACACACTCGCCGGGCACGCGAAGGCCGTTCTCCGGTCCGGAGGCCATATCGCCCTGCTCCTGGCCAACCAGACCGAGAAGGACCTGCCCGCCGGTGTCGGCTACATCGACCACGCCTTTCTCGGCTATGCGGCGTTGACCGCTGCCGGCTTCCTGCCGGTCCGCCGCATCAGCTGCCCGATGGATGGGGCGTACCTTCCTCAGCACGTTCAGCGAGCCCGCCGTGACGGTCGAATGCTTGGCCAGGTCCGCGACTTGCTCGTCATGCGCAAGCCATTGACTGAAAACGAGATGCAGCCAGGATTTCCGAGTCAGTTCAGCGGTTCGCCACCGGCCAGCTCGTAAACCTTTCCCCGGACAAAGGGGTTCGAGAGGGTCGGGTTGCGTCGGACGATCGGCTCGGGAAGCTCATCCACGGCGTGATCAACGAGACGTTGCAGCTCCTCCGGGTGCAGGCGTTCAATCAAGAGGCTAATGGCCTCTTCCTCCGATTCACGCTGTTCGTCGCGGCGTTCGCGATCCCTCCGAACAGCGACCGATCGGAGATGCTCTTCCAGTTGTCTGCGCCGAACTTCCAGTTTGGTCGCGACTTGCGGCAAGAGTTCGTAGCCGTCCTCGATCCCTGCCCGAATGTATCCCGGGCCGTTTTGCAGCTTTCCCTGGCTTTGCAGGAAGAGGGCATTGAGCAGGACCTTGGCCACATCCTGCGGCTCTTTTTGCGAGGCGAGCTTCTTCGCGAGTTTCTTCGGCAGTCCCTGTTCCGTCAACAACTCCTGAAGATCCACAGCAACAAGCAACTTCCCATCAGCCGTGATCCGGAAGGGCGTTCCAGGAATCGGGATGCTTGTGTTGTCTTCTTCTTCTCTCGTTGCTGGATCTTGTTTGGGCCTATCGGCTCGGCCGCCGCGGCCGAATTCCCGGGCCTGGGGCTCTGAAGATTCTGGAACGCCAAAAGGGTCGAGTTCTAAAGAAAATGGGACGCCCCTTGGTGGTCCCTCAAAAGATTCTGGGACAGCTCGACGCGAATTCTGGGACGCCTTGTTCCCAGCCTTGCTCGGTCGTTCCGGAGCATTGCGAAGGATCTTGTAGGCGGTTGCCTTGCCAGGTGACTTGCTTGTGGCCAGCAGGCCCGCCCGGGTTAGCTCCGCAATGGCGTCGAGCACGGTCTGGCGGCTCATTCCGCCTTGTTTGGCGATCGTTCGGATGCTCGGGTACGCCCAGCCGGTGCCGAAGTCCGCATACAGGCCAATGACGAGATAGACTTTGATCGCCGAACCGCCGAGCGATCGAAACGCTTCGGAGCGGAGCAGGTCATGCTCGACGCGGAAGAAGTACCAGTCCATGGCCGTATTTGCGGTCGCTTTTTGGGTGGGCTCGGGGCATTGGCAATCGGGTTGCCTGGCAACTCGCCGTGGCCCAATCGCTCGAAGCGGGACTCAGAGGGACATCGCGTCCGGGTCCTGCTCCTGCTCCGGCGGGTCCGCCACGTAATAGGTTTTGACCTTGCCCCGCTGCCGTGTTGTCGGCACCACCAGGCCCAGCTTTTCAAGCCTGGCCAGGCTGTCGATGACCGTTGGGCACGACAGCGCCGTGCGGTCCATCAACTGACTGAGGCTCATCGTCACGCTCCGGTCCGGCCGACCCCCACAGGCGGCGACCATCACGAGGTAGACCTTGATCCCCTCCCCTTTGATCCGACCCAGATAGCCGCGATCAAACAGGACGCTCCTCAGCCAGTCGGTCTGCGTTGGCATGGCGACGGGCACGTTCGGACCCCTCCCTGGAGCCTCACGATTCGTACTAGCAGCCTGACTCCGGCCAGGCGGACGACATGACCGAATTCGAAAGGAAAATGCCTCGTCTTCCCCGCTTCGGTTCCGATCGCAAACCCGGCAAGGGTTCTCTCAATTGAAACCTCGTCCAAACCCTTTTATCGACCAGCCAGACCCGCATCCCCTTCTTTTCTCCTCGAACGATTTTTTGAGAGGGTGTTGACCCGCCGCCATTCCTCGGTATGATGACTC
>NZ_JABBYO010000022.1 GCF_012958305.1 Tautonia rosea
GCGGAGACGCCAACCTCTACGTCGGCAAGGGCCCGACGAGGGGAAATAGGGGTCCGATATGTGTGTCCCCCTTTTTCGATGTGTCCCGTACGTTTCCGCTTGTTTTTCTAGGAGAACTTGAGACGTTTTGTCAAAAATCCATCGTTCACAGACGTGCTCTTGCGCTGCCACTTGCGGGATGCCCCGGTTTTCCTGCTGGTAACAAGGGCCCCTATCGAGGAGGAATGAATGATGGGTAAAGTGTTGAATGGTCTGGGACGGATTGGGTAGCGGATGGCCCCTGAGGCTAGCGAGAGAGGCAGATCGATGAACCAGCGTTTTCCGATCGGAATCCGTTCAAGGACTCGGTGGCTCGCGCCCCTTGCGGTGGGATCGCTCGTGCTCACGCTCGGCAGTCGGGTCGATGCTCAAGAGGCAAGCGGCAATGGCGCGCCTCGTGCAGAGATGGCTCCGGAGGCCAGGGCCTTCTGGGATTCCGAACTGGCGGGGAGGCTGGGCAACTGGCTCATAAAGCGGATGGAGGAGACACCGGCCGAGGATCACCCCGAATGGTTGTTGATGCTGACCGACATCCTCCGCGGAAGTCAGCTCAATGCCACCGACGGGTGGTTCCGACGCCCCACGGGAGGCTCTCGCTATTCCTGGGAGGACGTCCGCAATCGTCTTGATCGCGACGGGGATGGATTCGTTGCTCGGCAGGAGTGGCCCGGGACGGCCGAGGACTTCGTTTCGGTGGACCGGACCGGAGACGGGCTGATTACCCGGGATGATTTCGATTGGTCGGAGCACGCGCTGGCCGGCGGGCCGGGCACGGCCCTGTTCTACCTGGCCGATACCGACGGCAACGGCAAGGTTGGGCGGGCAGAGTTCCTCGCGCTGTTCGAGCGGCTCGATCGAGGGGACCTCGGCTTCCTGTCGCGAGACGAATTGAAGGGTGTTTTCGATCAGGGCACGTTTAGCCGGTTGATGATGGAGCCGGGCATCAAGGGGGAAGGACCTCCGCCCTCGCCGGAGGGGCCGAGCAAGTCAACCCTGGTGCGCGGCCTGTTCACCCAGGAGATCGGGTCGCTCTGGCCCGGCCCCGCCGTCGGGGATCGCGCACCCGACTTCACACTGGGTTCGGTTGACGGGGACCGCGACGTGACACTCTCGTCGTACCGGGAACGCCTGGACCGGCCGATCGTGCTGATCTTCGGTAACTTTACGTGCGGCCCGTTCCGGAGCCAGGCCGGGAACATCGAGAAGATCTTCCGCCGCTACCGGGATCGGGCCGGCTTCCTGCTCGTTTATGTCCGGGAGGCGCACCCGACAGATGGTTGGCATATGTTCGACAATTTCCGGCAGGGATACACCCTTCCCCAGCCGACCGACGACGCCGGCCGGGTGGAGGTGGCCCGCCTCTGCCGACGGACGCTCGACCTGGCAGTACCGATGGTCGTCGACTCGATCGAGGACCCGGTAGGGACCCTTTACAGCGGCATGCCCGCTCGGCTCTACCTGATCGACCGCACGGGCGAGGTTGTCTTCAAGAGCGGCCGGGGCCCGTTCGGATTCAAGCCGGCGGAGCTGGAGCAGGCCCTGGCCTTGCTGTTGATGGACGAGGCCCAGTCGTCTCCCCAGGTCGACGACGAGGCCACCGACGAGGAGACGCGCTAAGGCAAACGGCCCATCACGCCGTCCGATCGCTCGGACGCGTGGCCGGGAGACAAGGTCTTCCGGGGAAACCGGGCTGGAATCACGATGCGACGGGTGTGCCCCTGGCTCGTGCCGCTGCGCCGCCCGGACAACGCGAACGTTCTCCAGACCACCCACGGAAACCGCTTGAGAACGGTTTTCGCCTGGTCGTCGCATGCCGAAGGGCAGGACTTCGCCCCACCAAACATCAACCTCTGATTCTTCGCCTACACTTCCGGCAATCGGCCTCCGGGGGCAAGCGGGAGTGCTCGAATCCGCCGGCCGGTCGCGGCGAAGATCGCGTTGCCGAAGGCCGGGGCGATGGCCACGATCGGCGTCTCGCCACCACCGGCGGAGGGAAGGTCGGACCGATCGACGAGGACGACCTCGACGCGATCGAAGACGTCGCTGAGGCGGGGGACTCGGTAGCGGGAGAAGCGGTCGTTGAGAATTCGGCCGTTTTCAAACGTAATCGCCTCGAACAGGGCGCCGCCAATCCCCTGGACCACCGACCCGCTGACCTGGTTGGTCAGGTGCAGCGGGTTGACAATCGCGCCGCACTCAAACGCGGTCACGGTTCGGACGATCTCGACCCGGCCCGAATCGTCGACGGCCACCTCGGCGCACGAGGCGACATGCCCTCCTTTCTCCATCCCGCAGGCCAGGCCGATGCCGTGGCCAGGCTCGACGTTCGCCCCTTCCCAGCCGAAGCGCTCGGCGGCGGCGTCGAGCACGGCCCGGACCCGATCCTGATTCAGGTTCTTCCGGCGGAAGTCCAGTGGGTCCATGCCGAGGGCGTGGGCCAGCTCGTCGATGATCGACTCGCGGGCGAAGTGGTTCGCCGTCGCCGCGAGCGCCCGATACGACCCTTGCCGCAGTGGTGAATCGGCCCGAATGAAGGCGATGTCACGCTCGGCAATCGCATAAGGCGGCTCGATCCCCGAGCCTCCCGAGTTGTAATTCGTGAATTCCCAGGCGGAGAGGGTGCCGTCCTTTGCAGCCCCGGCTCGCGCCTCGATCAATCCGGCCGGGCGGAAGTAGGCCCAGGTGAATTCCTCGGATCGGGTCCAGACGAGCTTGACCGGCCTGCCAACCGCTCGGGCCAGGCGAGCGGCCTCGACCGCGGCGTCTCCGGTGTGCTTGCCGCCGTAGCCGCTGCCGGTGTCGGGCACGATCACGCGGACCTGATCTTCGGCCAGGCCGAAGGCGGCCATCAGTTCCTCACGTACCCCGAACGGCCGCTGCGTGCCGGTCCAGACGGTCAGGCGGTCGCCGTCCCACTCGGCCACCGCGGCTCGGGGCTCCAGCGGGGCGTGGGCGATGGGAGCGATCGTGTAGCTTGCTTCGATCACCGCGTCGGCCTTGCTGAGCGCCTGGGCGAGCGGGCCGGAATCGTCCCTCCCGCGCCTGTCTTCGGCCGTACGCTTGAAATGATCGTAAAGCGTTTGATGGGTCGGGAGATCCCCCTCCGGCATCGTCCACTCGGCCCTGATGGCCTCCAGGGCTCGCTCGGCCATCGGTTCGTCGGGAGCGACGACGCCAATGAAATCCCCATCACGGACGACCATCACGCCGTCGACCGCTTCGGCATTCGAGGCGTCGACGCCCGGCTTCAACGCGGCGCCAAAGGCCGGCGGTCGGAGGACTTTACCGCGGAGCATTCCCGGCCGGTCGATGTCCGACGCATACTGATGCCGTCCGGTGACGAAGTCTCGGCCGTTGGCTTTCGGGGCGTCTTGCCCGGCGACCTCCCAGCGATCGCGGGGCCTCGGCGTGTCGTCCTCTTCGATCGCCTCGACGAGCCGCCGCCCGTGCGTCAACTCACCAAAACCGATCGACCGGCCCGACGGCGGATGCGTCAGCGCCCCCTCGGCCAGTTCGATCTCCGAGCGATCCACCCCCCACTGTTCGGCGGCCAGGCCGACGAGAATCGACCGCGCCGCCGAGGCGGCCCGGCGTAGTTGCGGGGCCATTGTCGGCGTCGTCCGGCTGCCGAAGGTCCCGCGATCATACGGCACGCGGTCGGTGTCTCCCATGACCATCGCCACCGCATCGACCGGCACGCGCAGCTCATCGGCAACGGCCTGCGACAGCGACGTCCGAGCGTTCTGGCCCACCTCGACCTTGCCCGTGAAGGCGGTGATGCCGCCATCCTCGCCGATCTGGAGCCAGGCGCCGATCTCTCTCGGCTCGGCTCCCGATCCGCCGCCGCTCTGCCCTCGACCTCGGCGTGCCTCTTGCGCCTCGGCCCGGCCCAGCAAGCAGAGCACCACCAGACCGCCGCCGAGCGACCGGAGAAAATCGCGCCGATCCAGCTCAATCGACGCCAGCCCCGACAGCAGCTCGTAACGTTCCGGCTCCAGTTCGAATTCCAACTCGCCAAACGTCGGATGATCGGTGTTCCTGTTCATTGGTCACCTCCGTTCATCCGATCGGCGGCTTGACGGATTGCGGCGACGATTTGCGGATACGTCCCGCACCGGCAAAGGTTGCGGTCAAGCGCCTTGGCAATCGCCTCCGGGGTCGGGTTCGGGTCGTCCTGCAGCAAGACCGTTGCGGCCATGATCATCCCCGACGTGCAGTAGCCACATTGTAGGGCATCGCAATCGAGGAACGCCTGCTGGACCGGATGCAGCGTGCCGTCGTCGGCTTCGAGTCCCTCGATGGTCGTGATCTCCCGATCGGCCACCGCCCGCAGCCGAACCACGCACGACCGTGCCGCCATGCCGTCAATGATCACCGAGCACGCGCCGCATTGCCCTTCGCCGCAACCGTACTTGCTGCCGGTCAGGCCCAGCTCGTCCCGCAGCACGCCGAGCAACGGGCGATCCGGCTCGGCCGCGACGCTGCGCAGCTGGCCATTGATGCGAAGTTCCAAGGTGGGGGGCATCGGGGCCTCCTCAACGGTTTGCGGCTGGCAATCCGATGGAACCGACCGGGCAAGCGACTGCTCAGAACCGGCCGAGGGGACGACTTTCCGATCGTAACGCCCCGAAGACATTCCGGTCGAGCAACCTTCTGATCCGTTGCCCGTTTTCGTCGGGTGCCGTCGAGTCCTCGAAGACGCACCGCCGAGCTTGGCAGGCGGATGGGTGCGTCTTCGAGGACTCGACGCCACCCGACCGGAGCAACTTCGCAATCCTTCCTGCTCGATTCGGACCGGCCGTTGCCCCAGCAGGTGAACGGATGGTAAACTGAAAGGACAGTTGCATCAGGGCGAGCTTCAGCCTGCCCTGGGGGACCGTGCGGGACGGTCGCCCGGCATCGCTCACCACGAAGTCGAAGAGGAGGATCTCAGAGATGCCCCCGATCCGACTGAATCGCCGTCACTTCCTCGGTTGCTCGGCCGCCGCCGGCTGGGCGATCTCGCAAGGGAAGGACGTCGAGGGAGCGATGCCCTTGCCCCCCGTCCGTCTTGGCCTGATCGGCCTGGGCAATCGGGGTACGAACCTCCTCCGCTCGGCCCTCGACCTGCCCGAAGCTGAAATCATCGCCCTGGCCGACGTCGAGGAACGCCACCGTCGCCGCGCCCAGGGGATCGCCGAAAAAGCCCGCAACCGTCGGCCCGACGCCTACGCCGATCCGCTCGAACTCCTCGCCCGAGACGACCTCGACGCCGTCCTCATCGCCGTGCCCAACGACCAGCACGCGCGTTTGAACGTCGCCGCCCTCGACGCCGGCAAGCACCTGTACGCGGAGAAGCCGCTGGGCCTTGATCTGACGGAGTGCGACGCCCTCATCGCCGCGTCGGCCTCCCGGCCCGACCAGGTCGTCCACGTCGGCTTCCAGCGCCGCTCGAACCCGAGATTCCGCGAAGGGGTGGACCTGATCCGCTCCGGCGACCTCGGCACCCCTCTTGAAGCCCGAAGCTCCTGGACCAGCAGCAACGGCCCGGTCGACGGCCACGACAACTGGCTCTCGCACCGTGAGCGCTCCGGCGACTGGATGATCGAGCAGGGGGTGCACATCTGGGACTGGCTCCACTGGGTCGCCGACGGCCCCCCGGCCCGCGCCTGCGGCTTCGGCCGCCGCGACGTCTTCGCCGATCTCCAGCCCGATCGCGACGTGACCGACCACTATTCCGTCACCCTCGAATGGCCGAACGGCTTCCACGCCTCGTTCGTCCATAGCTGGGTCGATCCGGCCGACGACGCCTTCACCGGCATCGCGCAGCGCATCGTCGGCACCGCCGGCGGCTTCGACTTCGGCACCGGCACCGCCACCTTCCGCGATCGCTCCCTCCCCCGTCGCTCGATCCACCCCGGCAACCTCCCCGACACCCGCTTCGCCCTCTCCGCCTTCCTCGTCGCCATCCGCTCCCCCGAGCCGATCGCGCCCCCCGTCACCTTGCACGATGCCCGCCTCGCCACCCTGACCGGCCTTCTGGTTCGGCGGGCGGTCGACGAGCGCCGGGTCGTCTCGCTTGATGAAATCGAGGCCCCATCGACCGCCTGACCTCGGGGCCTCGCCGATGGCACACAACGATCATCCGTCGTGGCCCTGGTATCTCTGGCCGTTGGCGTCAATCGTCCTCCTCCTCTTGCCCCTGGCGGTCCTGCTTTCCATTCCCCTCGCTTATGTGCTGATGGGCCTCAATGCGATGATTGAGCGGCGCTTTCGCCGCAAGATGAACGCGCAAGGCCGCCTCCTCTCCTGGGACGACCTGACCCCGGCCCTGAACGACGGCTCCGGCACCCTGATTATCGAGCAGGCGAACAAATTGCCGGTGCGTGTCTGGTGGACTCCCGACGACGTCCTGGCGATCGCCCAGTGCCCGCCCCCGGATGACGAGCAACTTCAATGCGATGCCGTCTCGCCCCCGAACACTCCCCACCCGTTCGTCTCATGGTGTCATCAGCAATACACGCATGAAGAAACAGGCACGGCCCTGCTGACGCTTCCGACCCTCGAATTGCCCCCCGGCCTGTTCTTCTCCCCGTTCTTCCGCGAGCATTTCCCCCGCCTTTCGGTCATCGACACCGTCTTTTGCTGAAGGCTGGCCCCCGATGAGCCGACCCCGACGCGATTCCCAGACGAACCGGTTCTCGCTCCGGGCAATCCTCGCCCTGCTGGCCGTGCTCGCGATCGCCCTGGCGATGGCCCGGCCGATGCTCCGGGAGGGATTCCGGGGCCTCGAACGCCGGGCCTGGATCGCCCTGAACCGGCGCGACATGGACCGGCATCTCGATGTCAACCGGATCGTCCCCCTCGTGAACCGATTCGCCGAGGCGATCGCGTCGGATCGGCTCGACGACGCCTACGAGTTGACCGCCATGAGCTACCGGCGGGCGGTCCCATTCGATCGGTTCGCGGACGCGATCGCCCCGCTTCCCCTCGACCAGTCTCCCCGAGAGGTCGTCTTCGGCGTCACCCGCCTCGACGACGTCCGGCGCCGCCTCGTCTCCGAGTACGACCTCGCCTTCGGCCCCCGCCCCCCCGCCGACTCGGCCGGTCCCGATCCCCGGCCGATCGTCCGCCTCACCCTCGTCACCGAGGCCGGCCAGCTTTGCATCAGCCGCATCGATCCCCTCCCGCTGACTTCTCCCTGACCCTCGCCCCTGCCGGCCCTTTCCCCCGCTCGATCGATTCCGCCTGCGTCGTTTGCGTCTCCGCGAGAGGTCCCCGTCCCCTCAACCATTTTCCCCGTCTTTCGGCCCTCGACACCCTCTTTCTCTGAAGCCCGACCCCCGACCAGCCGATCCCAACCCGGTTGCCAACCCCTTTCTTCCTTCCCCCCATCCGTGTTTCATCCGTGGCTGAAATTCCCTCCCGTCTCTTGCCCCTCCCCCTCGCCCCTCCCTCTGCCGATCGGGTAACATGATCCGTTGGAAGTCTCGTTCGTTCGACGGGCTCCCTGGGCCGCGCCGCGGCCGATCGTGCCGAAGTCGAGCGACCGATCCACCTGAACCAATCCGCCACGTCCGGAGTGATTCTTCGATGACCGACAAGAAAACGACGGTAAACCGCCGCGGCTTCCTTCAGACCTCCGGCCTGGCCGCCGGCGCCGCCACGGCCGTGGGAGCCTTCCCGCACCCGGCGATCGGTGAAGTCAAGGGGGCCAACGAGCGCCTGAACGTCGCCATCATCGGCCCCGGCGGTCGGGCCCAGGGCCACATCCGCCACCTCCAGGAGCTCGGCGACGAGGCGAACGTCAAGATCGCCGCCGTCTGCGACGTCTGGGACGGCAACAAGGACGTCGGCCGCGGCCTGTATCCCTCGGCCGAGAAGTGCGGCCTGAACGTCGACGACAAGAAGAACGTCACCAAGGACTACCGCACGCTGCTCGACCGCGACGACATCGACGTCGTCCTCGTCGCCACCCCCGACCACTGGCACGCCAAGCAGTGCATCGACTTCATGGAGGCCGGCAAGGACGTCTACTGCGAAAAGCCGATGACCCACACGATCGACGAAGCCCGTCGTGTGGCCGAAACCGTCAAGAAGACCGGCCAGGTCTTCACCGTCGGCGTCCAGTCCACCGCCCACCCGCAGTGGAAGATGGCCCACGACCGCATCACCGGCGGCCAGATCGGCAAGATCGTCCAGGCCCAGACCCAGTACTACCGCAACAGCGCGATGGGCCAGTGGCGATACTACCCCCTGACCGAGGACATGAACCCGAACACGGTCGACTGGAAGATGTTCCTCGGCACCGAGTTCGGCCTCGCCAAGGACCAGCCCTTCAACCGCGCCCGATACGCTCAGTGGCGCTGCTACTGGGACTTCGGCGGCGGCATGTACACCGACCTGTTCGTCCACCAGCTCACGCACATGTTGATTGCGCTGGGCCTGAAGTTCCCCCGCCGGGTCGTCGGCGGCGGCGGCCTGTACCTCGAATATGACGGCCGAGACGTGCCCGATGTCGCCACCGTCGTGGCCGACTACGACGAAGGCGCCCAGGTCATCATCACCGCCACCATGGTCAACGACACGCCGATCGACGAGGTGATCCGCGGCCACACCGGCACCATCAAGTTCACCTACAACGGCTTCGAGATCACCCCGCAGGTCCTCCGCGGCGCCCCGGCCCCGCCGACCCGCGAGGCCGCCGGCGAAGGCGGTGTCGAAGTTGTTGACGCCGGCTTCGACGCCCGCGGCGACGCCGACACCCGCGCCCTCTGGCGCCACTTCTTCGAGTGCGTCCGCTCGCGCAACCAGGACACCCTCTGCCCCGCCGACCTCGGCTACGCCGCCATCGCCACCGTCAACCTCGGCGTCGACAGCTACCGCAACGGCAAGGCCTACTTCTTCGACAAGGACTCCGGCCAGGTCTCCGAAGCCGACGAATCCTGGGCCAAGAAGTGGGAAAAGGTCTCCCACCAGCGCGGCAAGCCCAATCACGTCGCCGGCTGGGAAGCCGGAGACGAAGGCTCCCTCCTCTACCCCCCCGACTACCAGAAGCTCGAAGGCGACTGGGTCAACGGCCAGGACCCCGCCAAGCGCTCCTGAGCCCCTCGGGTTCCACGGGCACTCTCTTCCGGGAGGCTGGGGTCATCCTCTTGACCCCCGCCTCCCCAACGCCCCCTGCATTCCCCCTCTCGCCAAGAAATTTGGGTGGCACTGGTGCCTTCACCAGTGTCCCCTCCGCTCGTCCCGAACCACCACCTTCGAATCACCGGCCGACGTCACCACGCCTGGCCCGATCGATCACCTCTGCGAGGACCACTTGCTCCGCCTCAAGGCCGAACCAGGCCTGGAATTGCCTGCGATAGCTTTGCACTGGTGAAGTCACCAGTGCCACTCGCCCGCACAACCATAATAACAATCAGATCACATGTGTTAAGTATTGAAATTTATGGTGTTCTTTCACTTCTGGCTGACCTAATGAGGAAATTTCGCAATGATTTCAGTCAACGAATTTAGGGAACGCTGCAGACAAGATTCCCCAGAAGACATTGTGGACGAGATACTGCTTACAGAAGAGTCGACACACGTATCGAAAGAAAACAAGCATTACATAATCGAACAGTTGTCTTCGGCATTTGCAGTTCCCGCGCCGTCAGTTCAAGTGTGGATTACAGGTTCTGCTAAACTTGGGTTTTCTCTTGTAGAGAAAACGAGAAAAGATCGAAATGGTATACACGAGGTTCTTTCTAGGTATCGTTCGTTCGGCCCTGATTCAGACATCGACATAGCTGTAGTAAGCCCGGAAATATTCCGAATGATTTGGGATGACCTTTCAATTTTTGCACACGGTTACGCATGGATGCCATGGGATTCAAAACGACTTGGGGACTATATGGTGTACGGCTGGTTGAGGCCAGACCATTTTCCGCGTGGCAGTAGGCTCAGACGTTGCGATGATTGGTGGGACTGTTTTCGCTATTTCTCTGCCGATTTGCGATTTGGTCGACGCAAGGTTCGTGGAGGGCTTTTTCATTCGTTGTCAGATTTGAAAAGGTATCTTCGGCGTGCCGTTAAGGAGTGCATCAACTTTGAAAGAGAGAATTCATGAAGACCTCTGCGTCTAACAAAAAGATTCGAGAAATTATCAGCATGGTTAAAACGGGGAAACTTATTCCCAAGCCCGAATTTCAGAGGAGATTGGTGTGGACGCACAAAGATAAAGACCACTTTTTAGACACAATACTTCGTGGGTATCCTTTCCCAGAAATATATTTGGCAGACGGGGATGTAGATCTTGATTCCGGCGAAGGCACCCAACTCTTAGTAGATGGATTGCAGAGGGTTAGCACAATTCTCGAATACTTTGAAGGATCTCCAAATCTCCGATTACTTACGATTCCCCCCTACAGAGAATTGGAGGAAGACCAAAAAAAGGAATTCCTTCAGTACGATGTCGCTGTGAGAGATCTTGGAAGTGCAAACAGAAGGCAGATTATCGATACATTCAAACGAATAAATGCAACCAAATATTCTCTTTTGGACATTGAAGTCAACAACGCCGTTTACGCGGGAGAGTTGAAAAAATTCGCTGAGCGGATCGCAGAAGACGACTTTTTTATTCGTAATCGCGTATTTGATGCTCGCGATTTCAAGCGCATGGGCGATCTTCGTTACACGTTAACTCTAATAATTACGTTTTTGCAGGGTTATTTCAATCGAGATGACGACTTCGGCGAACTATTAGATCGCTTCAATGATGAATTTCCCCGAGAACAGGAAATCGAGCAACGACTTCGATTTTGTTTTGACCTGGTGTCGGAATGTGGCTTTGAAGCAAAAAGTCGAATATGGAAGAAGGCAGACCTATTCACCGTGCTTGTAGAGCTCGATAAGCTTCGCCAGTCTGGAATCCAGCTTCCCCAACCGTTGCAATTACTTGAGAAATTGACCGATTTTTATGAGCAAATAGACGAGACTAATGATGTTGGCTCAAGCAATATTCCCGCTATCTATTACAAGGCCTCCCTCCAAGCAACGAACGACCGTGTTAATCGTCTAAGGCGAGGCTTCATCATAGGCGGACTACTTCAAGGTCGAACATACGAAAACATTCTTAATGAAATTGAGGCGGAAAAACTTATATGACACACGAAGAACGGGCGGGTGGCACTGGTGACTTCACCAGTGTTCGATATGATTGATCCAAACAACTCACCCCAGTGTCTTCGCCGGCGGAACCACGCCTCACGCCACGTCCCACCTCGTCACACACAACCGTAGCCTGGGGTCACGCAACGTCTGGAACCATCTCCGATCGGCTTGCACTGGTGAGGGCACCAGTGCCACCAAAAAAACGAAGGGCGAACGGGCGTGGGAGCACCCAAACGCGTCAAGCACGGTCACGAGCCGGGCGACCTGCACGAATTGACCTTCTCGTGCTACCGGAGGCTCCCGCTCCTGACCAACGACCGATGGCGAACCCTGCTCGCTCGGGCGATCGACAGCGCCGTAGAACGCCATGAATTCCATCTGATCGCCTTCGTGTTCATGCCCGGGCATGTCCACTTGCTCGTCCTTCCGCTCTCGCAAGAGCCCCGGATCGATCGGCTCCTGAAGGCGATCAAGCGTCCCTTCTCTGGACAGATCAAGCGCGACCTGATCACCTCCGGCAGCCGCCTGCTCGATCGCCTGATCGTCCGCGAGCGACCCGGGCGCTCTTGCTTCCGATTCTGGCAGGAAGGGCCGGGATTCGACCGCAACCTGAACTCAGAGGCCGCCGTCATGGCCGCCATCGAGCACATCCACCTCAACCCCGTCCGACGACGCCTCTGCTCCCGGGCCGACGCCTACCGATGGTCCAGCGCCTGGCGATTCGACCGTCCCGAGCTCCCCCCCGATCCCGATCTGCCCACCCTTCACAACCTCTCCTACGAAGTCTTCACCGGTCCCGAAACACGAGGCCAGTAAGCCTCCTCACATCGCGGAACCTTGATCTGTCGTTCGACACTGGACGACTGAGAACGGTCGGCCCATCGGTATTGAATTGCCCTCGCCGTCGCTCGTCACCGTCGACGGCCTCAATCAGGTCCTCGACGCCTTGCACCTCGAACCCGTCGCCCCCGAGGAGGTCGCCCCCGTCGGTGCGGCCTGAGTCGAGTCGGTCATGGCGGGTGGCAGTGGTACGTTCAGCCGCGTCCCCTCCGCTCGTCCCGAACCAACACCTTTAAATCACCGGCAAACGTCTCCACGCCCTGGCCCGATCGATCAATGTGTGCCAGGGCACTTTGCGTCAACCCAGGGCCGCGAGTTCCCAGATAACACCTGCCGGCACGTGGCACGGATGGAGTCACTTGCGCCACGAGTCAAAGGGCCGAGCGTCAGTCGGAGGAGAGGGGGCGGGTGCAGGGGTCGTCGGGGCGCACGTCGGGGCGGACACGGATCCAGTGGTCGGAGAAGAGGATGCCCTGGCCGGCGTCGGTGCCGGGCATGTGGCAGTCGATGCAGCCAAGGTTGACGGTCGGCGGGGTGGGGGGGGCGTCAGAGGGGGTGTGACAGCTCAGGCAGAGGGACTGGTAGTGAAGTGGGTCCGTCTCGACCCGAGCGTGCGGGTCGTGGCAGGTCACGCAGCTCAGAGCCCCCGGGCTCTCGGTGTAGCAGGCCGATTGCAGGAGGCCGACGGGCTGGAAGCGGGCCAGTTGCGGATTCTGGGGAGAGAGTTCGCGGGGGGCCAGGTCCTCCGGCATCCGATGGCACTCGCCGCACGAAGCCACCGTGTCGGAGGCGAGGGAGCCGAAGCCCAGCGGCATCGACAGGTCGAGGTCGCCGCGGTGGGCAGCCTCGACGTGGCCTGAGGCGGGCCCGTGGCAGCGCTCGCAGGAGACGTTGAGAATCAGGTCCTCCCGGTCGAACTCGCCCGGCCGTGTGGCTAACCTCGTCGAGTGGCAGGCGAGGCACCGGAGTGTCGCGGGCGGCCGAGACTCGTGGCCCATCGGGCCGGATCGGCCAAGCCTGGCGTCGGCCTCCTGGCCCGGGGTGACTCGCATCGTCTCGCCGTCCCCGGCGAAATACGTCATCCGGTGCTCCAGCGAGCCCGGTGGGCCCGAGACGCGGCCGATCAACGTGAGGAAGGTTGTTGAGTGATGCCCCGACCCCACGGCGAAGTCGATCGGGAGGGATTCTCTGTCGTTCCCCACAATCCGCTCGACGAGGAACGAGCCGTCGGCCAGTTCGTAGCGCCACGAGACGTCGGGGTGCTCCGGGTCGGGCACGGTTTGGCCGTCGAGGAGGCGGGCCACCGGATGCTCGGCGGCCGGTTGGAGCGTCTTCGAGTGGCCGGAGCCGAGGTAGCGGATGTGCTCGGCCGGGTGGCAGTCCCGGCACGACTCGTCACCAACATAGGTCCAGGCGGGCTCGGGCTCGGGCTCGGTGGCGAGGGTCGTCCGACGGGCGACCTCGGGGCCGGACAATCCCCGACGCCCTCGGTCATTCGGGTCGCACCCCAGCACAATGAACAGGGCCATCACCCCGACCAGCAGGCTCGAAACCGAGATGACCGGATTGATCGCTCTGGACTGCACCGGAACCACCCCCTGGGACCTCGGCGGATCATCGAGCCAACGCTCACGAAACGCTCCCGGGCCGGTCGAGGGACCGATCAAGCCCCGCCGCCTCCCCCCGGCCTTCTCCAACCCCGAAGATTCTACTGTAACGGCCTGAAGGCCGAGGGATCAAGGTTATCGTCTGGACGTCGAAATTGTCTCAAAGATTTCATATACACACTATTGAGTTAATCACCACTGAGTCGCCGGGGTGAACCGACGAAGGAGGCCGAGCCAACGACGGCAGCGGAGTTGTTGAGTCTGGAGGTCAGCCTCGATGATGTCGCATTGCTTGACGTTTGCGACTCGGAGTGCTCTTGAGCCTCATCGCCCCTGAGCCCAGATCGATCGGGCCGAGGAGGTCGCCCCCGTCGGCACGGCCTGAGAGAGTTGTGGCGTTCGGGAAACGAAGACGCGGGGAATGGCGATTTCAAGAAACATCCACTCACGGAGGGAGTGGACCGCGCGTAAACCAGGTGGCACCACCGCTCCGCGAAGGTTCGGGGAGTGGGGCCGCTGATGTGAGCGGAATCGGCGGGCATCAGAGCGATGATGTCGGGCCAGCAGGAGTTCCGCTTCCTCGACCAAGAACGGGGTCACTCCCCCCCGGTCGAGCGCGATCAGTGCGTGGGCGGAGCGGTCGGCGCGAGGGTGGACGGGGAGATGATCCCGTCAACACGTCGGCCACGACCGCCGGGAGGTTTCCATGCGCTCCCTTCTCCTGGCCGCAGGTCTGACTCTGGGGATTGCGATTCCCCCAGCAGCGGAGGCGGGCGTGATCACGACCTTCCGCACCTCCAAGAATGGCATGAACGCCATCCGTTATCAGGGTTCGACGTATACATTCAACGATCTGGTCGATCGGCGTAACCTCAATCCCGCACGTTTCGATCATTACCATCATCGGCTCGGATACGCGATCTCCCTCGGTCGGGACGGGCTCCAGGCCCGTCGCGATCTGAACCCGCGCCGGTTCGATGCCTATCACCCGGTGCTCGCGTACTTGATCGACGGCAGCAATCCCGGCGGCCAGGGGGACCCCTCTCCCTCATTCCCGGGCTCGTCGCTCGATCCGATCCCGATCCCCGGCCCGATCCCGCCCGTCGACCCGGTCCCCCCGATCACTCCCCCCGAGCTCGTCACGCCCCCCGGCCCGGCTCCGCCGCTCAACGATCTTCTCACGCCCACCGACCCCATCAATCCACTGGACCCGACGCTGCCGATCGACCCAATCGACCCCATTGATCCGACCGACCCAAACGATTCCGAGGAGTTGATCGGCTCGGACCCCTGGCCCGATCCGGACCTGGTTCCGATCCCCGAGCCTTCCAGCCTGATCCTTGCCCTGGGCAGTCTCCTGATTCTGGGAGGATACGGCCTGATCCACCGTCGCAGCCAGGTGGCAAGGGGCGCGTCGGTTTCCACCCAGGTTCGATCGGGTTGACCCCCACACAATGCCCCGGGTTCTTTGTCGGCGGAACCAACAAGCGCGAAATCATCCGCACCTTGTCCCGGACGTGGTTACGGCCAGGAGTCACGCACGCCTCGGAACCGGTCGCGCTCCAGGGGCACGGCCAAGGACATCTATTCATCATTGTTCAAGATTCGGTACAGATGGACCTGATACCCTTCGAAGCGGTCCTGCCAGGTCCCCTCGGCGGCGTCGATCGCGCGATCCTCGCCAAGGACCTCGACCCGGACATCGCCGGAGTCAGGAAGGGTGAAAGTGGCGGTCGTCTCTCCGTCGCGCATCGAGACGGCAAAGAGATACGTGGCCCCGTCGTATTGCCTGACGGCGACGGCAATCGGCACGTCCTCGTTCGAGGAGGAGACGCGGGCGAGGTCGGGTCGATCGGGAGCGTGAAGCACCGGGGCAAGCTCCTGGATCTGACGGTTCAGGGCGGCAACCTCCCGGCTCATGGCGTCGTCGGCAAGGAGCCCGGCCTCGATGAAGTTTGGCTGGAACTGGTGACAGAAATAGATGATCCCCCGAGCGCCTTGGATCAGGGCCATCCAGACCTCAACCCGCGTGTCACTCGGCGAGGGGGAGTAATCCGAGTTGTTGATCCGGGTCGTCTCGATGCAGCACCAGACCGGCTTGCGATCCTCGGTCCATTGGCGGAGCCGCTCGACGCCGAGCGGAACATACCAAAGGTTGCCGGCAACGTCCGGGTGGTCGTGGCAGGCGGGATAGATGTCGAAGGAGGCGATGTCGCACCCTTCAACGTAGTCCGGATAATCCTCGGGGTGGTTCGTGCGGACCCCTCGGCCTCGCCAGCCATCCCAGGCAACCCCCTGGCCAAGGTTCAGCAAGACGGGGCGATCGGGGTCGGTCTGCTTGATCACCCGGTACTGATCGACAATCGTTTTTGTCGCGATCGGAGGGCCGTAGCCGCCTCCTTCGGGCAGTCGCTGGGCGTTGTCGGGCTCGTCGCCGTGCATCCAGCCGATGATCGTCGCGCGGTCCTTGAATCGAAGGGAACGGTCATTCTGGCCACAGATCAAGCGCATTCCGGCGGCGTCGAGGATGTCAAGTTGCTCCTCCGTCGGCCCTCGCCAGAGCCCCACATACGTGTTGATGCCGATACTTCGATACCGTTCGGCATTGGCGGGGGCCTGAAGCCAAACGGCGATCGGAAAGCTCTTGGGGTCGTCGAGCGGGTTGGACACGGTCGGCTCGTCGGCCGGAACGGTCGTGCCCAGAACCAGGGTCAGCAGCAAGGTCAGCGGCAATCGCTCGCGACGCGGAATCATGATCGCATCCTGTCTCGAAGTTGAGCCACACGGTCGTCCATTGGAGTGGGTTTCCCGGACGGGCTGGTCTGCTCGGCCCCGAGGGCCCCCAGCACCGCGCCGAGGATTCCCGGGAATATCGTCCCGAGCAAGCCGCCCAGAGGGATCCAGTCGGGGCCGCCGGGAGTCTTCCCGAGCAGCTGAGCGCCGACTGAGACAATCACCCCCATCCCCAGGCCCAGTAGCATCCCGACCACCCCGCCGACCACACTGAACAGGGCCGATAACCGGATCGCCCCGAGGACCCCGCTCGAACCGGCCGGCGGCACGAGGATCATCACCGGAAGCAAGCCCGCGTAGATCATCCACAGGGGCAGCCCATGAAGCGAGCGATCGAGGAACGCGATTGAAGGATCCTCGGGGTCAACATACGCCGTGACGGGTTGGCCGACTTCATACCGGTCGATCAGCTTCCGGGCGCCTCGGGCTCGGAAGCTCGGCCAGTCGAGCGGGCAGACCGTCTCGGAGGTCATCGACCGCCCCTCCACCTCGTACTGGTAGCGGACGATCGGCCGGTAAGAAAAGGACCGCGAGACGCCCCCCGTCCGGGCGTTGCGCGTGGTCTGCGAATGGACGTCGACCGATTTCGAGACCACGGTCGCCTCGACCGGGCGATAGGTCGCCAGCTTGCGGTACTGCCCGATCGTGGAAACGCCACCAACTATTGCCAGCGAAAGACCGAGCATACAGACAACACCAATGATCAGGCGAGCGCGGGTCATGAAGGGGTAGACCTCTCGAACACTCCCGGCCGCCGGGCCTGGTCCATTCCTCGGAGCCACCCACCCGCGCCGGACCCTGGTTCTTCGGAGGATCGATCACAATGGTTCTTCGGAGGATCGATCACAATCTTTTGAATCGGGCGATGATTTCTGGAGGCTTGCAGTCAGGATCACGGTTTACTCACTGAAATCATGCCGCCTCGGTGCTCCCCGGTTCCTCCCTCCCGAGCGTCGGCCGGAGGAATGACCAGCCGAGCATCCCCATCGTCAGGGCCAGACCGATCGTCGAGCCAAGCAGGCCGAGGCGGAAGGAGTCAGGCTCATAGGTATAAACCAGCTCATGGGTTCCGCTCGGCACGGCGGCGCCCCGCATCATGCGGTTGGTGCGGATGATGGGGGCGGGCTCGCCGTCGATCGTCAACCGCCAACCGGGATAGTAGGTGTCGGCCAGCACCACCAGGCCCGGCCGTTCCAGCGTGGCCCGAAGCTCGACGCGCTGGGGCTCATGGGATACCACCTCCACTCGCTCGCCCGCCAGCGGCGGACCGGCACTTGTAAACCCCTGTAAATCACTCGGATCATCCGGCTCAACCCAGGCGATGCGACGGGGGTCGTACACATTCAGATCCGGATTCGACCAGAACGGATCGCCGGGGCCAGGGTGCAGAATCTCATTCATCACCCCCACCCGATCCTGCCGGTCGAGCCCCGTGATCGGCGTGATCGACTTCAACTCATGCACGATCCAGGCCCGAGGGTAATACGCCTCATTTCTGAGAATTTGAACATCATGTTCTAGATAAATCCGATTTTGCTCCTCGGGCGACAGGGCGGCAAATGCCTCGCGGTCCGGATCGATCACCGTGGTGTCGGGCAGAAAGGCGGCAAAGCTTCGGAACTCGCTCACCCACTCCGCAGAGACCATCGGGACAATAAAGTATCGGGTATTCCAGAGGTCGAACCCCCGGCGCGGGAAAACGACGATCTCCTTGCCCGCCTCCTCGTCCAGCATCCGGGCCGCCTCAGGCCGCAGCCGACGCTGAAAGGGAGCGAAGAAGAACATAATGTCATAAAGCTCCGCCGTTCCTTCGGTATGGGTGTATTCGACCCCCGAAAGCAGGCCGTACTTCGGCTGAATCGAGTCACGTTCCCATCGTACGAGTTCCCGGACGCGATCCGGGTCGCTCGACAGGGTCCAGTCGAGCGGGCTCCAGACGGGCATCCGGTGGATCCGGTAGGGGCCTTCGGTCGGCTGTTCAGCCTCAGCCTCGGCGATCAGTTCCAGCACCCTCGGCGTGTTCTCGACGTCAAGCATCTCCTGCGGCACGGTCAGGATGAATCGGGAATTGGCCACAGCCAGATCGGCGGTCAGAGTGATCAGCATCAGAGCCGCGCCCAGTTTCGGACGGCGAACGGCGAGGGGGGCGATCGCAAGCATCAACGTCATCACGACGGCGGCATGACCGAGCGCGCGGACCGTCTCAAATCGGGCCGACTCGGGCTGGATCGGGCCGAAGGTGCTGCCTTGTGTCGCCATCTGATCCGAGGCAATCCAGGCCACGAACCGCTCCGACCCGATCGCCAGCGCCACCCCCGCAACGATCGTCAGCACCAGCGCCATCGCGGCCGTCACCAGGACGGGTCGGGTGCGTCCGCGAATGAGCCGATCCCATCCAAAGCCGCTCAGCCCGGCAATCCCCAAGGCGGCGAAGGTCATGAACTTCGCTGGATAGCGGAAGCCGTCGAACCCCGGCAAGACGACGGCCAGGAACCAGTAGAAACTGCCGTCGCCGTCTCGGAGCATCCCATCCACGCGAACGGGTCCGGTCATCGGGGGATCGTGCGAGCCAATTTGCTCTGCCAGCCCCGGCGCGAACCGGGCGAACCAGAGCGGGCTCGTATACATCCCCATCCCCGCCAGCACCCCGAGCAGCGCAACGGCCGACAAGAGCCCCCGGCCCGGCGTCCCGCCCCGGAAGCCGAAGGCCGCGATCGCCAGCACCAGAATCGGCCCGCCAAGGTAATGCGACGGTACCCAGACCTTCTGTGATCCTCCGGGTGGCAGCAGATACATCCAGGTCGATTCCACGCCGAAGGTCACACCGAACACGTTCGGCCAGAGGAACTCAACCAGGCGGTACGGCTCGACGCTGAAGGCGTAGATCTCGTGCGAACCTTCGCGGGCGACCCGGCTCGACAGGCTGTTGAACTCGCTCGACGGCAACAGCTGCGCCGCCGAGAGCAAACCGGCCAGGGCCGCCGATCCGAGCAACAGGGCCAGCATCGCCATGCGGGTCCTCCCCTTCGGACTCCGCTTCCAGACGACCGCGATCAGCACCACCGCCACCGCCCAGCATCCCAGCACAATCTTCGAGGCGAACGGCGTCCACGGGAAGATGGGCATCGGCCGCGTCTGTGTGGCCCTCGGGCGCAGCTCCGGCAGCCAGAACCCGGCAAGGAGCGTCAGCCCGACCCAGGCGATCAGCCCCCCGATTGCAACCATTGTCCACACCAGCCATCGAGACGATCGAGGGCGGTCGAGGTTCTCGGGCGATCGCCGGGCCGATCCCACAATCGCCAGCGCATATCCAGCAGCAATCAGGCCGGTGACGTACGTCGCCTGCGGGTCGCCGCCGAGCGTCTGCATCGTCAGCACGGCCGCCAGCTCCACGATCGCCCGACGCCGACGGAGCCGGACCAGCCGATCGACCGCCAGCAACCCCAGCGGCATCCACGCCGCACCCACAAGAAAGATAATATTGCAGTATTGAAACAACACCGGAACACCAAAGCCGTAGCCGAGCGCCGCGATCAGCGATCCGGTACGGCTGACCCGCCAGTGCCTCATCAATGCGAACATCGCACCGAGGGCTAGCAGCATATGCGCGAGGGTGTAGAGCCGCGCCCCCCAGGCGTACGGGACCCCTGCATAGAGCAGCTTCCCCGGATAGAGCACCGCCGAGGTCGGCTGCCCGAGCAAGGGCATCCCGCCGTTTTCCCAGGGGTTCCATAGGGGCACCCGCCCGGCGTTCCACTCGTCCTGCACCACCTTGTAGAGCGGGTAGTAGAAGTGCCCCGCGTCTCGGTAGGCGAACTGCTCCCCCCAGAACAATGCCGGGCCGAAGCAAACGATCAGCAAGGTCAGCAGGCAGGCCAGCCCAAGCAGCGGAACAAAAAATCGGCGATGGTTCATCTCAACCCAGAACACCCCGCGGGCCGCTCGACTCGTCACCCGAAGCAGATTCCTCGAGCCACGCAAACTTGCTCACCCCAACCCTCGACCCCGCAAGCGGGGGGAAGGTGGCCGAAGACTGGATGAGGGGGGCCAATCCACTCGCAAGGGCTGCTTCAGTGGCGATGCGTCGAACTCAAGACAGTCGTCGGGCAAACCCGTTCAACCCCACGGCTGTCACACCCGCGACCCCTATTCTAAGGCAGATTCGGGCCACTGGGCAGGCTCGACCGGACCGAATCGTACAATTCGGTCCGCGATCCCGAACGCGACGAGAGCCAGAGAGGCCGTCCGGGACTCGGCTCTCGTCGCGTCAAAGGCTCAACACGTTCGAAGATGTCACTGTACCCGACGAGCCGTCTGAATCAGGACCGCTTCGACCGGAACGTCGTCGAAGGTGGCCCGCTCAAGCTGTCGGCCACGGCCCTTGGCCATCGCCGGGGCCCGACCGGTTTCGACCCGGGCAATCTGGTCGACCACCTCCATCCCTTCCACCACCTTGCCGAAAACGGCATAGCCCCAACCCTGCTGGGTCTTGTTCCGATGGTTCAGGAAGTCGTTGTCCGACAGGTTGATGAAGAACTGCGCCGAGGCCGAGTCGGGGTCTGGGGTGCGGGCCATGGCCAGCGTGCCGCGCTCGTTCTTCAGGCCGTTGTCGGCCTCGTTCTTGATCGAGGCGCGGGTCTCCTTCTCCTGGATCGGCTGCCCGGCGGCGAAGCCTCCCCCCTGGATCATGAAGCCCTGCGGCTGCTGCGGGTTCGGGCCGATGACCCGGTGGAAGACCGTGTTGTTGTAGTGCCCAGAATCAACGTATTGCAGGAAGTTTTCGACCGTCTTGGGTGCTTCCTTTTGGAAAAGCTCCACGACGACCGTCCCCTTGCTCGTCTCCAGGGCGACGCGGGGGTTGGCGTCCTGGGCCTGGCCGGTGGCGGCCCCGGCGGCGAACGTGGCGAAGATCATAGAAGCGATCAACCGGTGTGAGATACTCATGGTAAGGTCGTTCATCCCTTGGGCCTGGCCCCAATTCCCACCAACGCAGCCGACACAGCCCGACCCGTTCCGATCGGGGCGAGGGCTCAATGGAAGGTCTTCGGGGCGAGCGCGAATCGATCCGTCGGGTCGAAGGCCCGCCGCGGCGACGGGCCACGGGAATACCAGTGTAGTGACTCCTCGCCCGATGTTCGAGTCCGAGCCCCCCTCGGCGACCGCACCCGCCCACAGGCTCGCCCCCAGCTACCGCGTTCGGCTATGCTGTTCCTTCCGAGACCGAGCCGGGCCGGGCCAGAGCCGACCTTCAGATGGCCCGATCCCCGCTCGGGTCTTCCCGCGCCTCGATCGAACTCGTGAGTAGAACCGATGACTCGTCGCACCCTGCCCGCGATCGTCTGGACCGTGGTGATCGTGGTCATCTGCCTCACCCCCGCCTCGTGGCTCGGCTCGGGGGGAGGGGGGGACGGCCCGTCGTTCCT
Source organism: Tautonia rosea (assembly GCF_012958305.1). Classification (NCBI taxonomy): domain Bacteria; kingdom Pseudomonadati; phylum Planctomycetota; class Planctomycetia; order Isosphaerales; family Isosphaeraceae; genus Tautonia; species Tautonia rosea. The sequence continues at coordinate 21,836 of NZ_JABBYO010000022.1, forward strand.
CGATCGCCTGCTCGGGCCGATCTTCGGCTCCTTACCCTATGATAAGGCGATTCACTTCGGCATCTTCTTCGTGTTCGGTCTCCTCTGGCACGGGGCCGGAGCGAGCATCCGCGCAACCTTCCTCGGTGGCCTGGCGCTCGCCATTGGGACCGAGCTGGGTCAGTCGATCCCGGTTCTGGAGCGCACGACCGACCTGGACGATCTGATCGCCAATGTCTCAGGCATCGTCGCGGCCTTCATCCTTGTCTGGCTCGGGAAACCTCGGACCACTCACCTGGCCCCGGACCCAAACCCCTGACATCCGCCCTTCGCCACGGAATCGACGCCATGAGTGTGTCTTCCACGGAGACCTCGGTCACCATCCGAGCCGAGCCGATCGACGCGATCCGTTGCCGGTTCTTCGTCAACCGGGTGCTCGACCCCGATCGATGGGCCTATTTCCACGAGCGATCGGCCGCGTCCGGCTCGCCGCTGGCCGAGCGCCTGATGGCGATCGAGGGGGTGACGGCGGTCCTGATCGCACACGACAGCGTGACCATCACCCGAGACGGCCCGAGCGGCGTCCCCGTGATCGGCCCAGCGCTGATCCGCCTCCGTCGCCTGATCGGAGACGCTCGGGCCGGTGCCGACTCCTGGCCGAGGCTCGGCAAACAGGTGGGCGAGGCGATCCGAGGCCACCTGGCCACCGGCGATCCCGCCGTCTCCGACGCCGCGCATGCCGCAATGCCCACCTCAACCGCCCTGGCCGATCGGGTCCGCCAGGTGCTCGACGAGCACGTTAATCCGGTCGTCGCCGGCCACGGCGGCAAGGTCGAGCTGGTGGAGATGAAGGACAACGTTGCCTACCTCCGCATGGGAGGCGGCTGCCAGGGGTGCGGCCTCGCCGATGTGACCCTGCGGCACGGCGTCGAGGCAATCCTCCGCGACCTCGTGCCCGAACTCGGCCCCATCTTCGACCTGACCAACCACGCCGCAGGGACGGCTCCCTATGCGCCCGGCCGATCAGGCCGGTCGCCCCTGGCGAAACGGGGATGACCGGACCGACTCGGCGTCCTGCCCCGTCGATCACCCCCCAATGAGAGGGAATCGGATCATGGTGTTCATCTCCTGGCTTGCCGCTTCATTGATCCTTGCCGCGAGCTTCGATCTACCGGCCGAGACGCGCCAGGCGACCGGCGTGAAGGTCGGGGAAGTGACGCCGCACTCGGCCATCGTCTGGATGCGCCTGACCGAACACCCCGAGCGCAACCCCGAAGGCGCCGAACTCATCGGCCGGCCGACCGACGACGATCTGACTCCGACCGACGACGAGGTCCCCACCCTCCGCCACGCCAGCCCCGGTTCCCCGGGACGGGTACGCCTCCGCTTCGGCACCGATCCCGACCTGACCGACGCGCGATCGACCGCTTGGGCCGGGGTGGACGCCTCGACCGACTTCGCCCATCAGTTCCTGCTCGATGGTCTGGAGCCTGATGCGGTCTACCACTACGCCGCCGAGACGGCTGGGCTCGAAGGCGAACCCGAGCATGCTCCCCTGTTCGGACGGTTCCGCACGGCCCCGTTGCCTAACGAACCGGCCCCCGTCACCTTCACCGTCGTCACCGGCATGATGTACAAGGATCTGGATCATCCCGATGGCTTCACCATCTACGAATCGATGGGGCGCCTCGATCCCGATTTCCTCGTCCCGACCGGCGATACCGTCTACTACGACAACGAATCCCCACGGGCGAAGACCATCCCCCTGGCCCGTTACCACTGGCAACGGATGTACGGCTGCCCGCGTCACATCGACTTTCACCGGCATGTCCCCGCCTACTGGGAGAAGGACGATCACGATACCCTCAGCGACGACTGCTGGCCCGGCATGGCCCCCGAGTTCATGCTCCCCCTGACCTTCGCCGATGGCCTACGCATCTTCCGCGAACAGGTCCCGATGGGGGACGGCCCAACCTATCGCACCTATCGCTGGGGCAAGGATCTGCAAGTCTGGCTCGTCGAGGGGCGTGATTACCGAACCCCCAACCCCGAGCCCGACGGCCCCGACAAATCCATCTGGGGAGCCGAGCAAAAAGCCTGGCTCAAGCAGACGATGCTCGAAAGCGACGCCACCTGGAAGGTCCTCGTCAGCCCGACTCCCATCGTCGGACCCGACCGCGCCCGCAAGCGCGACAACCACGCCAATGAGGCCTTCGCCACCGAAGGTCGCGAAATCCGCGAGTGGCTCGCCGCCAACCTCCCCGACAACGCCTTCATCGCCTGCGGCGACCGCCACTGGCAATATCACTCGATCGACCCGGAGACCGGCGTTCACGAATTTTCGTGCGGCCCCGCCAGCGACCAGCACGCCGGCGGCTCCCCCGGCTTCGAGCCCGACTATCACCGCTTCCACCGCATGCTCGGCGGATTCCTCTCCGTCTCCGTCGATCGACCCGACGGCGTGCCGACCATCGCCTTCCGCTTCCACGACGTTGATGGCACCGTCCAGCACGAGTATGTTCGAACGATCAACGAGTAATCAATTCCGATCGATCAGGACCGGACCGCCTCTCATGATGCCGCATGTTGCTCACGACTCACGGACCTATCGCCGACGATCCGCCCTGGCGGCGGCTCTGCTGGCCCTGCTCGCCATCGGCGCCGGCCCGGATCGACCTCAGGCCGTCTGGGCCGTCAAGGATCGCGAGGCCCGACAGCCCCAGGTGACGATCGCGGCCGACGGTCGGGTCTATCTCGCCTTTGGCTCCGGGAACGAGATCCGCGTAGCCTCCTCTGACGACGGAGCCCGATCGTTCTCGGATCCAGTCCCGGTTGGCACTCTCGGAATGTTGGCCCTGGGAATGCGGAGAGGCCCCCGCATCGCAGCGGGGCAGGGGGCGGTGGTGGTCTCGGCCATCGGCGGGGCAGGGGGAGGACCGTATGGCGGCCTGAGCGCCGGCGATCTCTGGTCGTGGCGATCGACCGATGGCGGCACGACCTGGTCGGAGCCGATCCGGCTCAATCAGATCGAAAGCTCCGCCCGCGAAGGGCTGCACGCGATGGCCGGCGGGCCTCAGGGTCAGATTGCCTGCGTCTGGATCGATCTCCGAAACAACCGCGCTCACATCCGAGGCGTGCTCTCGACCGACGGCGGCGCGACCTGGGGGCCTGAGATCCTCATCCACCAGTCTCCCGAGGGGCCCATCTGCCCCTGCTGCCACCCCTCGGTCGCCTTCGGCCCCGATGGCAGCCTTTATGTGATGTGGCGCGATGCCATTTCCGGCGCCCGAGACATGTACCTTTGCCGATCGCTCGACGGCGGCAAGACGTTCGAACCGAGCCAGAAACTCGGCCTCGGCACCTGGCCCCTTGAGGTCTGCCCGATGGACGGTGGCGCGATCGCGGCCGGTCCCGAGCGGCAGGTGACGACGGTCTGGATGCGCGACGGACGACTCTATTCCGCCGATCCCGGCCAGCCCGAACGCCTGCTCGGCCCCGGTGTCCAGGGCTGGGCCTCCTGGGGACCAAGCGGTCCGTTCCTCACCTGGCTTGATCGCCGTCCGGGCCGGCTGCTCGAATTGCGGCCCGGCGACACTGAGCCGATCGAGCTGTTCCGATCGGCCAACGACCCGAGCGTCGCCTCCTCGATCAACGGCCAGGGGCCGGTCGTCGCGGCCTGGGAGGCCGGCCCCGGAGGCTCTGGGATCTTCGTCGCTCGACTCGACGAGCCAGGCGATCACGATGCCGAGTGATCGACGGTCGCCTCAGCACCTCCCGACGATTCCTTCCAGCAGGCGGCGATCCGGGCCGCTCAGTACAGAATCCCTCCGATGCAAAGAGTCAGCGCCACGAGAAACCCAGCAAACCAGAGCCAGGCGGCCGCGAAGTTCCCCCCCTCGGCCGAGGTCGCCGCGATCACCCCCCAGCAGATCCAGAAGATCCCTCCCAGGGGCGCCGCGTAGATCGAGAGGAATAAGATCGAGTATCCAAGCCCCCACGCGACGTGATACGACTCATGCCAGGAAAACAGGGGGTAGGCAAGCACGTTGACCGCGATCGGGACCAGAACAAGGCCGACCGCCGCCGATACGCCCGCACGCGCCCAGGTGAGCAGGAGACTCGGGCTGTCCGGGTGTCGTGATGGCATCGGATCAGCTCCGTTGAGGGTGGGGCTGGCCTGCGTCTACGTTACGCCCGGCAGAGGCGATGAGGGGGTGCCTCGGACGGCGACTGCCCAACAGTGTACCAAGTTGATGTGATTCCCGGCCCGAAGCGTGCCACCCTGGATGGAACCGATTGGCCCGGACGCTTGACAACCTGACCCCGTCCGGGATACTCCGGAAGCCATGCTCCGCTCAGATCGAGCGGGGCATGCCGCGGCGCTCGCGGCTTTTTTGGATCGCTCCGATCACCCAACCCCCGACGGCCCCGCATTTCCATGCCTGCGATCGACTCGAAGACCCTGGATATCCTCTGGCACGACCCCGACGCCCGCGAGATGGCCCTCCGCCGGGTCGTCGAGGAGCGCCTGGCCGAGAACCCGCCCCCGAGGTCCGACGATCACATCGTCGCCACCTATTTCTTCGCCTTCCGGACCGAATCGCTCGGCGACGCGGTCAAGGAAATCGCCTACCACGCCACGAGCGGCATCAAGGACCCGCCCCCCGGCTCCTTGCTCGCCGAATGCACCGCCACCGCCGCCGGGGTCGATCCGTTCGACTCGACCGGCCGCATGGGCCTGCTGCATATTGCCTTCCCCCTGAAGATGATGCTCCAGGAAGACGGCCACCTCACCTCCGTCGACCTCCTGCACACGACCGCCGCGGCCATCATCTTCGACGTGTATGAGAATCAGGACGCTCGACTCATCAGCCTCCAGATTCCCGACAAGGTCCTCGCCACCTTCCCCGGCCCGGCCTACGGCCCCTTCGGCCTGCGGAAGATGACCGGCTTCGACGACGGCCGCCCCGCCTTCGGCACCATCCTCAAGCCGACCGCCGGCGTAACCCCCGACGACATCGACCGCATCGTCGGCGAGGTCGCCGGGTGCGACCTGCTCATGTTCATCAAGGAAGATGAGGATCTGTATCCCAATCTCCCTTACTCCCCCGTCGCCGAGCGGATGAAGCGGGCCAAGGCGGCGCTCGAACGAGTGAAGGACCAGCGAGGCGGGCTGGGGATCGTCTTCGCTCCCCACGTCACCGGGGCACCGAACGAGATCCTGGAGACCGTCCTCGCCGTACTCGAAGCCGGTGCCACCGGCGTGATGTTCAGCGAGACCTTCACCGGAGGCGCCGTCCGCATGGTTCGCGAGGCGACCCGGCACCTGAGCCACCCTCCGGCGATCTACGGCCACAACGCCGGGATCGGCACCCGCACGCGGGCCATCTGGCGCGAGGTGATCGACCTGCTCGCCCGGCTCGACGGCATCGACTTCCGCCAAACCGCCCCGGTCAAGCCCGGCACTCCCTTCCTGCGGCCCTATGGCGCCGAGTGGGCCGCCTCCGAGATCGCCCTCTCGCGCCCCTTGCCCGGCGGCCTGAACCCGACGATGATCGCCCGGGCCGGCGCGCTCGACCAGGGCAACGTCATCCTCAACCTTCAGGACGCCGAGCGCCGAGGCCTGACCGACCACATCCTCTTCCTGGCCGGATCGGCCATCAACTCCATCAAGGACGACTCGGGCAAATACGAGCCGAAGCTCGGCGCCGAGGCCATGCGCGAAGCCCTCGACGTTCACCGCTCCGGCGCCATGGCCGGCGTCCCCGCTGAAAAGCACCTCGACGAACTCTCCGCCCTGGCCGACCGGCAGAAGCTCGTCGCGCTCAAGCGAGCCCTCCGCCAGCGCTATCCCGATCGGGTCAGCTAAATCGCCCCTCCGATCAGCTCCCTCGCACCTCTCCGGCTCGTCTCCAACCCTCACCCCCGCAAGCGGGGGTGAGGGTGGCCGAAGGCCGGGTGAGGGGGGGCTGGACGAAACGCCGGGCTGGACTTCGAACTCACACACCCCTCACCCCGGCTCTCTCCCCGCGAGCGGCGAGAGGGGGAAGAGCATGTCTACCGATCACGATCAAACCGTTCAAGCATGATCCGCATTCACATAAAACGACTCGTCGGAAACAGTATAGCGGACCTCCATCTCGGGGGTCTCGACCACCTGACCCTCTCGGAACAGCGACGTCACACCGGCCAGCGTCATGCCCGAGGTCAACAGGGTCCGTTCAGCCGGGTAGGGGGCCTTGTTCTCGATCACCATCCGCTCAATGTGATGCACGAGCGGATTGAAAAAATCGGCCGTCGTGGCCGATCGGCCGGGCATCGGCAGGTGCATCTGGCAGGAAACAATGCGGTCTTCGTCGCCGATCAGACCCGCATAGGTAAAATCTTGCACCGGGCACATGAACAAGGTGGTCTTGAACCCGTCGCGGTGCTCAATGAAATACGCAAACGCGTTCGGGAAGTTCCGCCTCGCCCACTCAATCGAAGGGGGATCGGTCGGATACCCATTCACGACCGGTAGCGTATGGCTGCGACTCAGCGCCGCCAGGAACAACCGGGTCGTCGTTTCGCGCTGCTCGACCCGGTCCCACACTGCCTTGCCGCGTAGGGCCTGAACGCTCGCAATACCCACTTCGCCCCCGTTGCGACGCTCCGACATGCACTGCGCCGTTTCCAGGCCGTGGAAGTCGTAGCTGTCGGCTCCCCCGTAACCGACGCAAACGCTCTCGGTCAGGTTGGCATCATACGGCATGTCCACCGCAGGCAACCGCCAGGTGACCGGCAACGACGACCCGGCCAGGAAGGGGAAGTCGAGTCGCTTCGCATCCTCGACCATCTCGACGCACTCGGCCCATTTTGTCGAAAGATGCTTATCATTGAATACAGGTACACTTCGGCCCGACTGCTCGAAAACCGAGACAATTTGCTTGAAGAAATCATAACGTGGATACCGCGTCTGCCCCATCTCGTTGCGCGGGTAACGCCCATGCTCACCGATGACGACCACGCCATCGACCGCCAGCGATCCGGTCCCCATCGTCAGCGAGTCGGCAATGCTCGGATAAATCGGCACATCGAACCGCGCGGCCTGATCGCGGATCAGATCCCCTTCGGGATACTGGTCGATGTAGAGCGAAACCAGATCCACCTCGGGACGGTGCCAACCACCCTTCCAGGCATAGCCGAGCAAAAACCGATCAATAAAATGCTGCGCATGAGAATGCGTGCGCACTTCGGTCCCGATCAAGGCGATTTTCTTCCGCTCCTGGTTCGGAGTGCGGACGATCGGGGCGGCTCCCAGAGACGTCCCGGCAGCCACGGCAGCGGTCGAGGCCAGCAACGTTCGGCGCGTAAAGGGAGTGGATCTTGGTCCGGTCATGAGCTCGGCTCCGGGGGATCGGTCGGTGGGAGACTGCGGGGAGGGTTCCCCTGCGCGTGACAGGGGGAGGGCGGGATCAGTCGATTCGAACCTTGCGAAGAGGGAATCGCGCCACGGATGAAACACGGATCATCGTTTCTGTCGGATTCGCAGCAAGACCGCGACGGCCATCAGTCTTCTCTGCGCTCATCCGTGTTTCATCCGTGTTTCATCCGTGGCTCCGTTTCTTCTTTTTAACTCAGGCTCCGAGCGACCAGCCTTCGCGATACTCTCGGGTCAGGAAGGGCTCGGCTTCGGGGGCGTTGGTGGCGCGCATGGCGTCGGCGTCCCACTCGATCTTGCGACCGACGCGGTAGGCGACATTCCCGAGGTGGTTCGCCTCGGTCAGCCAGCCGCCGTACTCGAAGTTCGACCCGGTCGGCGAGCCGGTCTTACAGGCCTCAACCCACTCGGCATGGTGGCTGGCAGGTCGGGTGAGGAACGGATCGGGGGGCGTGAAGCCCTCAAACATGTCCTCGGGGAGCAGCGCATACTTCCCATAATCAGCCAGCAGCATCCCCTTGTCGCCCACGAACAGGACACCGCTGTTCCACTGCGGGATGGTGCCGTCCGTCCACGCTGGAGGCTTCTCGTCCCCTTGATACCAGGTGAGCGTGACGGCGGGCTGATCCCCCCGGGAGCCGTACTCGTAGACCGCTCGCATCGACGCCGGGGCAATCTCCGGGTGCGGCGGCGGACCGAACGCTTCGACCGTCAACGGGGCCCTCAGGTCGAGCGCCCAGAAGGGCAAGTCGTTCCAGTGGCTCCCCAGGTCGCTCATGGTGCCGTTGCCGAAGTCCCACCAACGATACCACTTCGGACCCGGCCAGTAGACCTCGTGAAACGGACGCTCGGGCGCCGGTCCGAGCCAAAGATCCCAGTCGAGCCCCTCGGGGATCGGCGAGGAATCGGTTGGCCGATCGGTCACGTAAACGATGTCGCGGTTCCGCTCGGCGGCCTCGGCCGATTGAAGCCCCCAGGCGCGGCCGACCCAGACGTGTGCCTCGCGCACCGGCCCGATCGCGCCGGTCTGGATCATCTCAACAACACGTCGGTAATTCTCTCCGGCGTGAATCTGCGTGCCCATCTGGGTCGCCACGTTGGCCTTCGCGGCCGCCTCGCGCAGAATGCGGGCCTCGGCAACGTTATAGGACAACGGCTTTTCCAGATACACATGCTTGCCCAGCAACAAGGCCGGCAAGGTGGCCGCGGCGTGCGTGTGCTCAGGGGTGCTGACGACCACGGCATCGAACCGGTTCGCATCGTCGTACACGCGGCGGAAATCGGTGTATCGTTTTGCCTTCGGATGTTCACGTGCCGCACGATCCACGGCGGGCTCATAAACATCACACAGGGCAACGATATTCTCGGTGGCCACCTGGCTGAGGTTGTGGCCGCCTCGGCCTCCGGTGGCGATCACCGCGATATTGAGCTTCTCGTTCAGGTTCCGGCCTCGAACGATCGCCGGCGCGGCAATCACGCCGAGCGAGGCCCCCGCCGCCGTTCGCAAGAAGCGGCGGCGCGAGGGCTTCGAGGAGGTCAACCGATCGGCCGGTGGAGGCGTCGCGTCGATCATGGCGGGGCTCCTTGGTTCGGTCCATCCACGAATCCGGTCCCATGCGGTCCGGTGATCCGAGCGATGCGACGTCCGAGCCTAACGCCTCCCGAGCCGATTCCCAAGGGCCTACCGCGAGGGTTCGGGAGGTGAAGGGGGCACCTCCGGCGACGACCCGATCGGCCTTCGAAGCTGCTCCCAGAGCCGGGGCAATGCCCGGAGCAGCCGTCTCCAGAGCCTCCGAACAAGCGGGAAGACCGCGATCAACGCAAGCAAGACGATCAGGGTCGGGAGCGCCCGCTCTGACACGAAGACGACGAAGTTCTCGGCCGAGGTCCGAAGGTCGGTAACCGAACCGCTCCAGGCCCGTGCGACTCTCGTCCGAAAGTCCGGAACCACGGGAGCCGCCGGCGTATAGTCTTCCCGCTCGCGGAGGTTGACCGTCACGGTGGCCAGGCTCGACAGGTTCTCCAGCACCCGCAGGCGGCCTTCCATCTGCTCAATTTCCCCCCGCACCCGGCTTAGCTCAACCTGAACCTTCAACACGTCTTCGAGCTGTCCGCTGCGTTCTTCGAGGATCTTGAGAATCGTTTCTTCCTCAACCTTTTTATTCCGAATGCGGGCCTCGATGTCGTAAAACTGCTCGGTCACGTCCTGTGAGGTCCGCACGTTGCGCTTCAGCTCGCCGAGGCCAAGCAGTTCTTGCACGAACTCCTCGAACTGATCGACCGGCACCCGCAGCTTCCACTTCGCCGATCGCTTCGAACCGGGAGATCCGGTCACGTCCTGTTCGGCAATGTACCCCCGATACTGCTGAACCAGGGCAACCAGCCGCTCGGCCGCCGGATCGAGATCCTCGACTTCAAGATCAATTTGTGCATCGTAAATGATCTTGCGATTGAAACCGGCCTCGCCGGGGAGCGGCGCGTCTTGCGCCTGCATCGGATCAGCCCCGCCCATCATTCCCATCATCGCGAGGGGTTCGGGGCGATCCGAAGTCGGCGCGGTCGCGAAGCTCATCACCGAGTCTTCCATCGCGTACTCGGCTGCGGCACCTGTCGCTTGCCGCGACAGGCTCCGGGGATCGGCCGCTCCGCAACCGGAGTGAACCAGGATGAGCAACACCAGCAGACCAGGAATCGAGCGCATGGGAGTCGACGCCTCAATCACGAAGGGATTTCGAACAGAAGGGAAGGGCAGGGGAGCACCTCGGCCTTCGGGTAAGGCCCCCCTCAAAAACGCGAGACGCTGTAAAGATTCATACGAGTGTCGAGGGCACATCGTTGAACCGATTCACCCGATCGCCAGCGAATTGATCCCTCCAAAGACACCACGTTCCTCGAACTTCACGATCAGACCTCCCGATTCCTTAGGCAATTCCCATTTTCTCGAACTGGTGTCGAGAGTCGATCGAGGGTTGGTCCCTCGCGTCTGTGGTCGTTACACTAAATCGGTCACCAGATTGGAACACGACCGCCATTCCCTCCCTTCCCGCAGAGGCCATCGTGTCGAAGGCACCGAAGACGAAAGCAAAGACAAAACGGCCGGGCAAGGAGCCAGGCCATGCTCCCCCCCCGGGCCGCTCAACGTCGTGGACAATGCCGATCGTACTGACGGCAATCGCCCTCTCAACGGCCACGCTCGGTCTGTTTGTCTGGAATCGCGGACTGGCCGAGGAGCGGAACGAGGAGGAGCGGGTCGCCGCCTTCTTCGAGGCCGAGCGAGCCAGGAACGCGACGCCGAAGGCATCCTCCCCCACCTCCGAGACCGCGCCCGAACTCCAGCGATCCGGCCATCTCATCAACGACGCCTCCCCCCCCGGTCCTCCTCCCGACGAGGGAATGGTCTGGATTCCCGGCGGCACCTTCTGGATGGGAACCGACGATCGCCAGTTCCCCGACGCCCAGCCGGTCCACCTCGTCACAGTCGACGGCTTCTGGATGGATCAGACCGAGGTGACAAACGCCCAGTTCCAGGCATTCGTCGATGCCACCGGCTACGTCACCGTCGCCGAGCGTCCCATCGACCCGGCCGATTACCCCGGCGTCGCTCCCGAGAACCTCGCCCCCGGCTCCATCGTCTTCAACCCTCCCGACCACCCCGTTCGGCTCGACAACGCCATGCAATGGTGGGCCTGGAAGATCGGAACCGACTGGAAGCATCCAGAAGGCCCCGAATCGACCATCGACGACCGCATGGATCACCCCGTCGTTCATCTGGCGTTTGAAGATGTGCTCGCCTATGCCGAATGGGCCGGCAAACGCTTGCCGACCGAGGCTGAATGGGAATTCGCCGCCCGAGGCGGCCTCGATCGCGCCACCTACACCTGGGGCGACGAACGCCATCCCGACGATCAGCCGATGGTCAACAACTGGCAAGGCCAGTTCCCGATGGAGGACTCCGCCGAGGATGGCTTCGCCGGCATCGCCCCCGTCGCCCAGTTCCCGGCCAACGGATTCGGCCTCTACGACATGGCCGGCAATGTTTGGGAATGGTGCGCCGACTGGTACCGCCACGATTACTACCAAACCAGCCCCGAACTCAACCCCACCGGCCCAAGTGATTCGCTCGACCCTATGGAACCCGGCATTCCCAAGCGTGTTCAGCGCGGGGGATCGTTCATGTGCAGCGATCTTTACTGCGTCCGCTACCGGGTCGGGACCCGAGGGAAGGGAGCCATCGACACCGGCAATCCGCACGTCGGGTTCCGCTGCGTTGCCGATCCGAAGATCGCGACTCAGCCCTGACCCTCCCTCCTCCGAATGACCCGTGATCGAACCCGGTCCCACCCTCGCCCGACTGGCCGGTCGAGCGAGGGGCTTTTGTGCCCATGTTGTCCTAAATCGACATGAGCATCCCTCGCCAAATAAACCGAAGTCTCAACCATATCTACAGTTCCGACACACTCGTCGCACCACGCCCCGATCTTCACCATTCCTTTGTTTGACGTATGGAAGAGACCCCGACTATCTCTGGTTCCATCAATGCCCCGTATGGGTACTTGACATCCTCTTTGAACGTATTCGCTGTTGGTTCTTTTGAGGGACAATTGGAATGATGACTCGATCGTTTATTCTTGCTGCAGTGGTGATGATGTCCGCAGGGGTCGCCCAGGCCGAGACGATCGTCTCGTGGGCCACTTTCGGCCAACCAGGAAATCAGGATTTCACCCCGGTTCTCAATGAAGCCGCCGGCGTGACCGGCACGAACATGACCCGAGGCGCGGGCCTGACCCCGAACCCCGGAAACAACTCCTTCAACTCGGCCGGCTGGACCGGCGAGGACACCGACTACATCGAATTCGGCTTCTCGGTCGACGCCGGGCTGTTCGCCAGCCTCGACTCGCTGTTCCTTGGTTCCCGATCGTCGAACACTGGTCCGGGAACAATCGGCGTATTTACATCGCTCGATGGCTTTTCCTCATCGATCTTCGAGATTCAGCAAAGCGGCACGAACTTCACCAACTCGATCATCGACCTTTCCAGCCTCGGCCCGATTACCGGCGACTTCTCCCTGCGGCTGATCCAGATCGGCACGACCGCTGCCAACGGCGGAACGACCCTGGCCGGCGGGAGTTTCCGGATCGGTGATTACTTCGACGGCTCGACCTTCACCACCCTCCAGATCACGGGCGAAATCCGGGCCATTCCCGAGCCTTCGAGCGTTGTCTTGATGGGCCTGGGGATCGCCGGACTTGCCAGCATGGCTCGGCTTCGTCAGCAGAATTCCTGACACACGCCTTCCCCAAGCCAACAAGACTCCCCCGCTCGACGCCGATCGGTTCTGAAAAAAGGCCACCCGCCGCCGGGTGGCCTTTTGCTTGCGCCCCGAACATAATGGCGACCGATTCCCAAAGCGCCAGGCCACGGGTCGCGGCCGGCGGCTCCGCTCCCCTCTTGAAGTGTCGACCAAAACGCGAGGATCGCCCCGATGACGGTTCGAACCGCCTCCAAGCGTTGCGTCTTGCTTGTGTTCCTCTGCCTGACCAGCATCGCCCAGGCCCGGCAGACGGAGCCAAACCTGAAACTGCCCCGCATCGACGGTTCGAAACCTCGCAACGTGGTATTCATTCTCTCGGATGATCACCGGTTCGACGCCATGAGCTTCCTCGGCCATCCGTTCGTCGAAACCCCCAACATGGACCGGATTGCTGCCAACGGCGTCCATCTGAAAAACGCCTTTGTGACAACCTCGCTCTGCTCGCCGAGCCGCGCCTCCATTCTGACCGGCCAGTACGCTCACAATCACAAAGTTGTCGATAACAACAACCCTGTCGCCGAAGGAACGGTCTTCTTCGCCCAGTACCTTCAGGAAGCCGGCTACGACACCGCCTTCATCGGCAAGTGGCACATGGGAGGCGGCTCCGACGACCCCCGCCCCGGCTTCGACCGCTGGGTGAGCTTCCGAGGGCAGGGGAGCTATCTGCCCAGTCCCAACGGCCTGAACGTCGACGGCGAGCGCGTGCCCCAGAACGGCTACATCACCGACGAGCTGACCGACTACGCCCTCGACTGGCTCAACGATCGGACCAAGGACACTCCCTTCTGCCTCTATCTCTCTCATAAAGGGGTGCATGCCGAGTTCATCCCCGCCGAGCGCCACGCCGGCCGATACGAGAACGCTCCCTTCGACGCCCCCGAAACCATGGACCCCTCTCCCGAGCGGACCAAACACCGCCCCATGTGGGTCAAGAACCAGCGCAACAGTTGGCACGGCGTCGAGTTCCCCTATCACAGCACCCTCGACGTCGCCGAATACTACCGCGATTACTGTGAAACCCTCCTCGGGGTCGATGACAGCATCGGTCGGGTGCTCGATTCCCTGGAAGCGATGGGAGTCCTCGACGAAACCCTTGTCATCTACATGGGCGACAACGGCTTCGGCTTCGGCGAACACGGCCTGATCGACAAGCGCGTCGCCTATGAATGGTCCATGCGCGTACCGATGATCATGCAATGCCCCGACCTTTTTCCGGCCGGAACCACCGTCGAACAGGTCGTTGCCAACATCGACATCGCTCCCACCATCCTCGAAGCCGCCGGCTTGCACGCTCCCGAGCACATGGACGGCAAGAGCTTCCTGAAACTCGGCGCGGGCGAGGACATCCCCTGGCGCGACGCCCTCCTTTACGAATACTACTGGGAACGCAACTTCCCCCACACGCCGACCATCTTCGCCCTCCGAACCGATCAGTACAAGTTCATTCGTCCTCACGGCCTCTGGGATCTCGACGAACTTTACGATCTCCAGGCCGACCCGAACGAGACGACGAACTTGATCTTCAGCGAGGAGCATCAGGAGTTGATTCCGCAGCTCAAACGGCAACTGTTCGAGACCCTCGAACAAAGCGGTGGCATGGCCATTCCCATCTACCCCGACCGCGGCGGATCGCAAAACCTCCGGAACGCCGACGGCTCTCCTGCCGCGGAGTTCCCCAACGAGCTGCTCCGTTCCCTGCCGCCCGGCAGCGATCGCCGCTGACACCCCACCGACCCCTCAGAGGGAGCGTCGATTTCCGGCACGGAGGACCCTCTCCCCCCCAACCCTGGAGTCCGCGACCATGTCCGATCCCATCGTTCCCAGCTCGTCCCCCCTGCGCACGATGATTCGCAACGAACTGAGCGAGATTCGAGCCAACTGGGTCGGCTTTCTCGCCCTTGGCGTGGTCCTCATCGTGCTTGGCTCGCTCCTGATCGTCGTCCCCTGGATCGGCACGCTGGCGGCGGTCTGGATGCTCAGTATCCTCCTGATTCTCAGCGGGATCACTGAGTTCGTCGCCGCGTTCTGGGTCCGTCGCTGGAGCGGCTTCTTCCTGGCCCTGCTCGCCGGAGTCCTTTACGTGGTGGTGGGGGTGCTCATTTTCGACCGCCCGGCAGAGACGGCCGAGGTCCTGACCCTCATCATCGCCGCCTTCCTCGTGATTGGCGGGGTCTTTCGCATCACCGTAGCCCTGACCTTGAGATTCGAAGGCTGGGGCTGGACCGTCGCCAGCGGGGTGCTCTCCACGTTGCTCGGCTTGCTGATCTGGCGGCAATGGCCCGAAGCGAGCCTCTGGGTCATCGGCCTGTTCGTGGGGCTGGAAGTCCTGTTCACCGGCTGGACCTGGGTCATGCTCGCCATGCTCCTGCGACGGCTGCCCAAAGCCTCATAAAAGGAAACTCGAAATCAATCACCCCTCTCCCCGATCCGGAGTGATTTTTGATGAGTTCGTCGATTCCCTTGATCCTCGCCCTCGTGGTGGCCGCTCCGGTTGTCGGGCCTGACGACTCGAAGCCGGAGCGGCCCAATGTCCTCTTCCTCGCCATCGACGACCTGAACGACTGGGTCGGTTGCCTCGGCGGCCACCCGCAGGTCCAAACGCCCCACATCGATCGCCTGGCCCGTCGCGGCACCCTGTTCACCAATGCTCACACCCAGTCGCCCCTTTGCAACCCCTCGCGGACCAGTATTTTGACCGGTCTTCGCCCCTCGACGACCGGCATCTACGGCCTCGCCCCCTGGTTCCGGACGGTCGACGAGTTCGCCGAGGTCGTCTCCCTTCCTCAGCATTTCCGAAGCCACGGCTACACCGCCCTATCGACCGGCAAGGTCTACCACGGCGGCTATCCCCCTCCTCCCGATCGCCCCCGAGAGTTCGACTCCTACGGCCCTGCCGGCGGGGTCGGCGTCCGGCCCGACGAGAAGCTCATCGGACCGACCCCCGGCGGCAACAACCCCTTGATGGACTGGGGCACCTTCCCTCACCGCGACGAGGACAAAGGGGATTATCAGGTCGCCTCCTGGGCCGTCGAACAGCTTGAATCCGGCATCGACGAACCCTTTTTCCTCGCGGCCGGCTTCTTCCTCCCGCACGTCCCCTGCTACGCAACGCAGCAATGGTTCGACCTGTATCCCGATGAAAGTCTCATCATGCCTCGGGTCTTCCGTGGCGATCGGCTGGATACCCCCGAGTTCTCCTGGTACCTCCACTGGTACTTGCCCGAGCCTCGTCTCTCGTGGATGGAGGCGAACGGCCACTGGCGATCCCTCGTCCAGGCCTACCTTGCGAGCATCAGCTTCGTCGATGCCCAGGTCGGCCGCGTCCTCGACGCCCTCGACGCCTCCGGCCACAGCGACGACACCATCATCGTCCTCTGGTCCGACCACGGCTATCACCTCGGCGAAAAGGAGATCAGCGGCAAGAACACGCTCTGGGAGCCCTCAACCCGCGTCCCGTTGATCGTCGCCGGTCCCGGTGTTCCCGAAGGCCAGCGCTGCGATCGCCCCGTCGAACTGCTCGACCTCTTCCCAACCCTCATCGACCTTTGCGCCCTCTCCCCTCGGCCAGGAATGCCGCTCGAAGGCCACAGCCTCGTTCCTCTGATCAACGACCCGACCGCCGATCGCCCCTGGCCCGCCATCACCACGCACAATCAGGGCAATCACGGCATTCGCACCGATCGCTGGCGGTTCATTCGTTACGCCGACGGCTCCGAGGAACTCTACGACCTTCAGGTCGATCCCGAGGAATGGACCAACCTCGCCCTCGACCCCTCCTACGAGCCGATCCTCGCCGAGCATCGCCGCTGGCTCCCCTCCGTCGATCGCCCTCCCGCCCCTGGCAGCCAGCATCGCGTGCTCACCTTCGACGGCAATACCGCCATCTGGGAAGGCGCTCCCATCATCCCTTCTGAGAAGATGCCCTGACCCTCCGACGACCGAGGCCCATGATGCTCATCCGTCTGATTGCCTGTCTTCTGCTCTCAACCCCGATCCTCGCGGCCTCGGCCGCAGAGGATCGCCCGCCAAACGTCGTCATCATCTTCACCGACGACCAGGGCTATGCCGATGTCGGTGTCCTCGGGGCCGAGGGATTCGAAACCCCTCACCTCGACCGGATGGCCGCCGAGGGCCGCACCTTCACCAGCTTCTACGCCGCGCAGGCCGTCTGCTCCGCCTCCCGAGCCGCCTTGCTCACCGGTTGCTATCCCAACCGCATCGGCATTATCGGCGCCCTCGGTCCTGGGTCCAAAACCGGCCTGAACCCAAACGAAGTCACGATTGCCGAAATGCTCAAACCTCTCGGCTATGCAACTGCCATCTTCGGCAAGTGGCACCTCGGCGACGATCCGCAGTTCCTTCCCACTCGCCACGGCTTCGACGAATACTTCGGCCTGCCCTATTCGAACGACATGTGGCCGAATCATCCGACCGCCGGCGATCGCTACCCCCCGCTCCCCCTGATCGAGGGCGAGGAGGTCATCGAACTCAACCCCGATCAACGCAATCTCACCACCTGGTACACCGAGCGTGCCGTCTCATTTATCGAACGAAACAAGGATCAACCCTTCTTCCTCTACGTTCCCCACAGCATGCCCCACGTCCCCCTCTTCGTCTCCGACAAGTTTGATGGCAAGTCGGAACGAGGGCTCTACGGCGACGTGATCATGGAGATCGACTGGTCCGTCGGTCAAATCCTCGACACCCTCCGCCGCCTCGACCTGAGCGAGAACACCCTCGTCGTCTTCACCTCCGACAACGGCCCCTGGCTCTCCTACGGCGACCACGGCGGCTCTGCCGGACCCTTGCGCGAGGGCAAAGGAACCACCTTCGACGGCGGTCAGCGCGAGCCGACCCTCGCCTGGTGGCCCGGCCATATTCCGGCCGGGACCTCCACCGATGAACCCGCCATGACCATCGACCTCCTCCCCACCATCGCCGCCCTCACCGGCGCCTCGGTCCCCGATCACCCGATCGACGGCCTCGACATCTCCCCGCTCCTGCTCGGCGATCCCGACGCCCGATCCCCGCACGACGCCCTCTATTTCTACTGGGCTCGCGAGCTTCAGGCCGTTCGCTCCGGCCCCTGGAAGCTCCACCTGCCCCACGACTACCGCAGCCTCAACGGAGACGGCGGCTCCGGCGGCCAGCCCGCGCCTTACATCTCAAGAACGATCGGCCTGGCCCTGTTCAACCTCGACAACGACATCGGCGAATCGACCGACGTGAAGGATGATCACCCCGAGGTCGTCGATCGGCTCCAGGCCCTTGTCGAACGTGCCCGGGCCGAACTGGGCGACACGTCCACCGACCAACAGGGCTCCGGAGTTCGTCCTCCGGGGCGGTTGTGAGTTGCATCGCGACGACCGTCAGGGCATTCTCAGAGGCGATCGCCAACAGAGGAGGCCCTGCCCATGCTTCGCTTGCCGCTCGCCTTTGCGTTGACGATGATGCTCGTCGCCCCTGCCGACACCGAGGCCCGCAACCCGGAGCGGCCCCCGAGCATCATCGTCTTCCTTGCCGACGACGTCTCCTGGAAGGATTTCGGCTGCTACGGCCATCCCACCATCCGCACGCCGAACATCGACGCCCTGGCCGCCAGTGGCCTGACCTTCGCCAACGCCTTCCTCACCACCTCCTCCTGCAGCCCAACCCGCATCAGCGTCCTCACCGGCAAATATCCCCACGCAACCGGTGCGGAAGATCTGCACATGCCTCTTCCCGAGCATCAACCCTTTCTGCCCACTCTGCTCAAGCGCGCCGGCTACCACACCGGCCACATGCTCAAAACCCATTACGGACCCGCCGGAGATGCTCAGTTCGACTGGTACGCTCGCCAGGTCGACCGCTTCCCCGAATTCCTCGACGAGGCCGGCGACCAACCCTTCTTCCTCTGGGTCGGGTTCCGAGACGCCCACCGTCCCTACCAACCCGGCGCCATCGACACCCCTCACACCGAGGCCGACGCCGTCGTTCCCCCTTACCTCGCCGATACCCCCGAGACCCGTGCCGACCTCGCCCTCTACTACGACGAGATCGCCCGGATGGACGGCGACATCGGCACCATGCTCGCTGAACTCGACCGCCGCGGCCGCACCGACGACACCCTCGTCGTCTTCTTCGCCGACAATGGCATGCCCTTTCCCCGCGCGAAGGGAACCCTTTACGATTCCGGCATCGGCACCCCATTGATTGTCAAATATCCCGCGTCGATCGAGCCCGGCACCGTCCACGAAGGACTCGCCAGCGTGATCGACCTCGCCCCCACGTTCCTCGAACTCGCCGGCCTCCCCGTCCCCGCCGACATGCACGGGCGAAGCCTGACCCCCGTCCTTGCCAACCCGAGCCGCCCCGGCCTCGACGCCGTTTTCAGCGAGCGGAACTGGCACAACTGCGATCAACACATGCGCAGCATCCGCACCGATCGCTACAAGCTCATCCGCAATGCCTACACGGACGTCCCCTACGGCAACCCCTCCGACGTCAGCAGTTGCCCCTCCTGGGACGCGCTCCAGGCCCTCAAGAGCCGCGGCGCCCTCACCCCCGCCCAGGCCCAGCAATTCCAGATCCCTCGGCCTGAGATCGAGCTGTTCGACCTCCAGTCCGACCCCGACGAGCTGACCAACCTCGCCGGTCGTCCCGAATACGCCGCGATCGTCCTTGACTTGAGCGGCCGGCTCGACGACTGGATCGCCAGCACCGGCGACTTCCCGCCAACCAACCGCCGTCGTGCTGACAACACCAACCGCATCACCGGCGAGAAGTTCACCAACGAAATCGCCCCAATGACCGACCCCCTCCCCTCCGGCTTCGGCCGCCGTTGAGAACGTTGACCCATGTTCATCGGATATGTCAGTGACGAGCGCTACGTCGCCCTCCCCGACGTTTCGATCACCTTCGAAGGTCCCTCCGGATCCGTCTCTGCCCAATCTCAGGCCGACGGCTCGGTTCATGCCGCGCTCCTCCCCGGCCCTTACGTCGTCACCCTGGCGGCCTCGGGATTCGGATCGAAGCGGGTCCGGCTCAACCTCCCCACCACCCGCCCGCACCATTTCCGCCTCCTCTCCGATCGCCTGCTTGGCTACGCCTGGCCGAAGTGGGTCCGATCGGGCGAAGAATCCGAATTCCGCGTCCACTCTCCCGAACTCTACCGCCTCGACCTCTACCGCTACGGCCGCGAAGTTGAACACATCCGCAATCTTGGCTGGCACGACGAGCATGGCCCCCGCGCCACCGCTCAAATCACCCCCGATGGCGACTACACCCAGGCCGGCGTCGCCTGGAACCGCGAAGGCTACGCCAGCCCCGTCCATCGCCAGTACGCTACCGCCCCCGACCGATCCGGACTCTATTACTTCCACGCCCGGACCAACTCCGGGCGGCATTTCGCCTTCCCCTGGGTCGTCGCCCCGGCCCGGCCCTCCGCCCCCATCGCCTTCCTCGCCGCCACGATGACCTGGAACGCCTACAACGCCTTCGGCGGCCGGAGCAACTACATCAGCCCCGACCGTCTCCCCCTCCAACCCACCGTCAACGCCCGTCAGGAACTCCGCCGCTACACCGACCCCAACCACGTCACCTACGACGCGGACTCCTATGCCCCTTTGTCGTTCGACCGCCCCGAGCTGGTCAATGACATCGACCTCAACGAACGCCCCGAGGACCCCATCCAAGGGCGCGCCTCCTGCCACCTCGCCCCGAGTGAGTGGCGCATCCTCTCCTGGCTCGAACGCGAAGGCCTTGCCCACGACGTCTACGCCGACAACCAACTCCACGACGGCACTCTCGACCTCGACGCCTACCGCGTCCTCGTCCTCGCTCCCCATCCGGAATACTGGACGAAGCAAATGTATGATCGTGTGAAAGCCTGGGTTGATCATCGAGGAGGCCGCGTCATTTATCTCGGCGGCAACGGCGTCAACTGCGAGGTCACCCTCCCCGACCCCGACACCATGATCGTCCACAACGGCCGAGAATCTCAGGTCTACCCCTGCGGCCTCGACAGCCGCTTCCACCTCACCACCGGAGTCTCCGAAGCCACCCTCCTCGGCGTCGCCTTCACCTACTCCGGCGCCATGACCGCTGCCCCTTTCCGCGCCACCGAGGCCGATCACTGGGCCTTCGCCGGCACCGGCCTCGCAAACGGCGACCGCTTCGGACTCAAAAGCCTGCACATGCGTTGCGACGGCGGCGCCTCGGGCCACGAAACCGACAAGGTCACGCCCCACTCCCCCCCCGGCGTCCGCGTCATCGCCCGGGGAGAGAACATCGACGAGGGCGGCGCCCATCTCTCCCTCTACGCCTCCCCGTCCGGCGGCGCCGTCTTCGCTGCCTCCTCAATCACGTACCCTGCCTGCTTGCTTGTGGATGATTCGATTTCCACCATCACGAGCAACGTCTTCCGCCGGTTCCTCGACGAGGGGCCGGTCACGCCCTGAAGGATGTTCGCATGAAGATCGCAAGAATCGAAGCCATTCCCGTCTCCGTCCCGCTCAAGGCGGGCCTCACTACCAAGACCGCGCACGGCGACCACATCACATCCGACTACGCCATCATCCGCGTCGTCACCGATGAGGGGGTCGTCGGCCTGGGCGAGGCGACCGTCTCCGCCATCTGGAGCGGCGAGACGAGCCAGTCCACCGTCGCCGCGGTCGATGCCTTCCTTTCCCCGGCCCTCCAAGGCATGGACCCGACCCGTCTGCACTCCTGCCGCGCGGTCATGGACCGCGCCCTCAAGGCAAACCCCTTCACCAAGGCCGCCGTCGAGATGGCCCTCTGGGACGTGGCCGGCAAGGCCGCTGGGGTCCCGGTCCACCAGCTCCTCGGCGGCAAGGTCCGCGACCGCATCCGCACCAAGATGATGATCGGCGCCTTCGACCCTCCCCAGGCCGTCAAGCTCGCCGAAACCTTCCTCGGCTGGGGCGTCACCTGCCTGAAGGTCAAGGTCGGCATCGACCCGGTCGGCGACTTCGCCCGCGTCAAGGCCGTTCGCGAGGTCGCCGGTCCCGACATCCCCATGACGGTCGATGCCAACTGCGGCTGGGATGTCCCCGCCGCCCGCCTGGCCCTCCGCCTGCTCACCCCGCTCGACCTCCTCGTCGCCGAGCAGCCGCTCACCCCCGCCCTCGACGACGCCACCCGAGAGCTGCGCACCATCGGCCCCGCCATCATGGCCGACGAGAGCGTCTGGACCGCCATCGACGCTATGCGCGTCTGCCGGACCCAGGCCGCCGACGTCATCAGCCTCTACCCCGGCAAGAACGGCGGCCTGCTCGCCTCGATCGAGATCGCCCACATCGCCGCTGCCGCCGGCCTACCCTGCCACATGGGCAGCAACCTCGAACTCGGTATCGCCAGCGCCGCCATGATCCACCTCGCCGCCGCCGTGCCCAACATCAAGAGCGAGCGCTTCCCCGCCGACATCCTCGGCCCCAAGTACCACGAGTCCGACCTGCTCACCACCCCCCTCGACCTCGGCCCCGAATCCGCTGGCGTTCCCGATTCTCCCGGCCTCGGTATCGAACTCGATGAAAGTTTACTTGAACGCTTTCGCGTTGATCGCTGAGAGTCAACCGTGACCTTCCCTTCGATCCGCGTAACTGGTTTCGTACCGATCTCTGCCGACCCGGCTCCGCACTTCACCAACCCTCGCCCCCGCGTGCGGGGGAGAGGGTGGCCGAAGGCCGGGTGAGGGGGCCGCACCGCGGATAATCCCCACCCGCAAAGGCATCATATTTTATCCAAGTTTATTTATCTTTCAATCCAATCGCCCGATCGAACAGATTCTTCGTAATCCGCTGCACCCGCTCGTCCGGCCCATGCGGTCGGCTCCAGTGCGACCAGGGCAACACATGACCCGGGGGAGACGACAGCCCCTGCGCCCAGAAAATCGTCGAGGCGTTGAAGACAAAGTTGTCCTTCGGCCCCGGATAAATCGTCGCCGTCCATTGCTGCGGACGCTCACCACCGACCCAGGCGGTTCCTGCAGCCACCACCTCAAGCCCTGGAATCTCCGCCGGGTCGCCGTGATATTCCCAGCCGATCAGGCCCGGAATCCGGTCCCCCGCCTTCACGCCCGTCCCTTCGAAGATCCAATGATCCGGCTTCGTAATGATCCAGTCGCCGCCACCGTTCACCGGCTCAACATTGCGGGCACCCATGAGCAACCCTTCATCCGGACCTCGCTCGGGGAAAGGACCGTGGTCTCGTTCCCGATTCACCGCGTAATCATTCTCCGCGCCATACGGCCCGCCTCGGAAGATGATCCGATTCGGCCGGCCGTCCGAGCTGGGCGAGAACGGCGTCACCCAGCAGACGCTATTCCCCGAAAAGAACATCAACGACACCCCGGCATCCCGCATCGCCTCCACACTACGGAACTGCCGAATGTCCCAGTATTCGTCGTGCCCCACACTCACGAACGTTTTGCACATCAACCCTCGATCCGGCGTGATCAGATCGCTGTTGGAACAATAGGTCACATCATACCCATGCTGTTCCAACCAGTAGGCCAGAGGAAATTCGAACGGCAAGAACTCGCCCGATCCGAAGGTCAGGGGATCATTCACAACTCCGTTGAACTGCGCTTCCCTCCCGTACGGTCGGTCGAAGCTGACATTGGCCCAGGGCCCCTGATTGCCCTTCGGATGCGTGTAGACCGAATAATTGTTCGGCCATGTGTTGTAGGCCTGCCAGGTGTTGTCGGAGCACTGAAACAGGATGTCGGCCGGTCGGTCATCCGTCACAATGAATACCACATAGCTTTGCCAGTAGGGCCGATCCTCCGCCTCCGGAATCGTCGTCAGGCGTCCGAGATACACCCCGCTCACCCAGTCGTCCGGAATCGTTACCGTTGCTGATGGCTTCCATCGGCATTCATGAACATTCTTTTCCCCAGGTTCTGGAATGGGCTGAGCAATCCCTTCGATCGGTCCAAGGGTGGTCATCAGCCGAGCCCCTCGCCCGCCGTAATAGCCCATCCGGAAGATCTCAACCGTGAAGGGACGAGGCGGGTCCGTCGAGATCATCAGGTCGATCGACTCTCCTGCCTTCACACTCTGTTTCGAGCAATACCCCTCGATCCAGGGCGACCGAAACCCCCCACCATCCGGGCGAACCCGCGTAAGCTGCCAGTCGGTCGCTCCTGGCTTCGCATTCTCCTGGCGGATGATCGACGAGCGAGTGTCGGGTAACGTCCCGACCAGCAACATCGCGGAAAGCATCAAGCAACTGACGTTCATAGGTGCGATTCCTCAACTTCGTTCGGGGTCGGCCTCAGTTCAATAGCTCGGAGGTCCATCAGCGGCCCCCGGGGTCTCACGGCTGGCCGAATCTCCAGACGGTGCCGACCCTCGCCCAGTGTCACCGTGCCAACCGTAATTCGCTTGTAATCATCCCAGCTTCCGGTTCCCACCACGCTCCCGGCCACGCGATCGGCCCCCACCTCGATCACAAAGGCCCCTCCCGCGCCCTCGTCCGGACAGGCCCATTCGAGGCTCAGGTCGTACGTTCCCGCCTGGTCGATCTCGAATGTCCAGGCCGCGCGATCGTTCTCCTGAATCCACCAGCCGAGGTTTTGATGCGTCGGTTCAAATGTCAAGCGATTGCCATAGATCTCCGCCGTATCGGCCGAGAGCCGAACGACTCCCCCCCGCCCGGGAGATACCCGTGTTGGCCGATTGCCAGGCACCTCGTTCGGACGCAACCCATGTTCACAAAGAAACGCGATCAGATGCGCAAGCTCCTGAAATTGTATATCTTGCTCCATTCCTTCCGGCATCAACGACTGTCCCGTTGTTGCAATCTCCTCGATCTCAGAGCGGAGTAAGGTATCGCGCTCTCCCCCTTGCCGGAGCAAGGTCACGGCATTCGACGTCTCCTCGGCAATCAACCCCGAGACCACCCGACCGTCGGTCGTGGCCAGGGTGTACGCCGCGTATCGCGCCTCGACGGCCCGGCTCGGATCCAGAATCGCCACCAGCAGGGCCTCAGGAGATCGGTCGGAAAGAACCGTCAGATCCGGCCCCACGGCAACCCCTTCACCGTCGAGTTGGTGGCAGGTCGAGCAGTGTTTCACGAAGACCGCTCGACCAACCTCCGGATCACTCCCCATCGCCAGCACCCGCCGAACCCGCGAAACCACTTCCGTTCGTTCCCCGTTCGAAGCTCCCCAGAGCCGTTCCGCACGCTCCCGGATCGCCGTATCCCGATGCCCCATCAACTGAGCCCGATGCGATGGCCCGACCTCGGCTGCGGGAATCTCCCCTTCCTCGAATGCGTCGAGCAACGCATCACGCCAGGCGTCTCGACCCAGCAACGTGTCAAGAATCGCCGATCGGAGGGTCGGACCGTGCCCCTTCCATCCCTTCAGCAGCAACTCGGGAACCTCCTCCGAGCCGAGCCGACTCACGGCATCCACCGCCGCCCGCGCAATCGCAACCGATTCTTGTGGACGGAGCAGGGCGGCCAG
Source organism: Tautonia rosea (assembly GCF_012958305.1). NCBI lineage: Bacteria > Pseudomonadati > Planctomycetota > Planctomycetia > Isosphaerales > Isosphaeraceae > Tautonia > Tautonia rosea. The sequence continues at coordinate 47,015 of NZ_JABBYO010000022.1, forward strand.
CACGACCCGGTCGCGGGTCCTTCCCACCGGTTCCCGACCCAGCAACCCGATCGCCGCAAGCCGATCCTCCTCCGCACGCGACTCCTCGGCCGCCACCTCCCGCGCGCGCTCAACGAGCGGCCCGATTCGCTCCACTTCTCCTTCCAGCGAGGCCGAAGGCTCCGACCATCGCGCAAGCGGCAATCCCAGGCGGCCCGCCTCATCGAGTAAGCGTGCCAGCATTTCCATCGCTGCCGGTTCATCCCGCTCCGAAACCTCACCAATCGCATTCACGAGTGACCGCACCAGACCCGCCGGCCCCTCAGGCCCTGCTTCGCGGGCCGCGGCAGCAAACAACGGTCCAATCCAGAGATTTGCAGATGATTGCTTTCCGTTGTTTTGTGTGAGCATTGCCGACAGAATCGCCGTCGCATGCAACCGTGCCGAACTGAGCACTGCCACACGAAACCAGGGATCGTCACCGTCACGCAGTGCAATGCGTGCCAGGGCTTCTCCCGCCTGGAGATCTGGCCAGTCTCCCAGCGCCAGCGCCGCCGCGAACCGCACGCGAGGCGAGGGGTCGTCCGCCTGACTCGCGATACCCGCAGCAACCTCGTCGTTATCCCAATCGCCTAACCGCGTTGCCAGGATTGCCGCCCGACGGACCTCGGCGTGGTCGTCGACCAGTGCTCGGCGGACCGACCCCGCGTCCAGACCTCCGAGACATGCAAGCGTCCAGATCGCCTGGACTCGGACTTCGGGCCGTCGACTGATGCTGATCAACTGACGCAATGGGCCAAGAGCAGCCGGATCCTCACGATGCATCAACAATCGCTGGATCGTATCACGTTGCCAACCGTTCGGGCTGTCCATCGCGTCCACAAGCCCCACCGTATCGAGCTGGTCGAGCTTGGGGATCGGCCGAGGCGATCGATCCGACGGGAGCACACGGTAGATGCGTCCTCGGTCCTCTCCGGCCCTCAAGTTGAGCTGGCGCTCCCAGTCGTCCGGGATCCACTCGGGATGCTCGATGACCGCACGCTGCATGTCGGCAATCCAGAGTGCCCCATCCGGACCGGTCCGGATCGAGGTCGGTCGGAACCAGTGATCGGTCGAGGCGAGGAACTCCGCCGTCTCCTCCCCCTCCGCCCGACGCCCAGAGTAGGTCGCCCCCTCCGACTCGAGGACCATTCGGTGAACAAGATTATGAACAGGCTCACTGATAAACAAACTCGATGAAAATGCCGGACCGAACAGGTCGTCCCGATACGGTTCGGGGCTACAGGCCGAGGTTGCCCGGTTCGCCGATCCGGGATCGTTGAAGCGGGCCAGAGTCTGGCTGACTGGGTAGAGTCGTGTGTCCGGTTCGAGTACCCGAGTCGTCGCCGAGGCGGCGAACGCTCGATTGCGCCTCAGGTCGGCATCACTCAGGACCACATGCCAGGCCCAGAGGGAATTGGTGTTGATCAACCAATCTCCCCAATCGTTACGCCTCCTGCCGAACTGCGACCGACCGCTCTCGGGTTCGATCGCCCCATCGTCCGGCCGGAAGCGAATATCGCGGCCCCGGACCTCGATTTCGGCCTCGCTCCGGGTCGATCGCACCGTACCGCCATCGGCGTCCGCCGCGTGCACCCACCCATCGAGCGCCAGCGAGAACCCGTTCACCCGATGCTGGGGGTTCGCCTCAGCCAGCCCGGTGTACAGGACCTCGACCCGGTCGGCTCGACCGTCCCCATTCGTATCCTCGGTATAACGAATCTCTGGCGCACAGGAGATCAAGACCCCCTCACGCCAGGGCATGATTCCATTGGGGTAGGGAAGCCCATCGAGAAAGACGGTCGAGGTGTCGTACGAGCCGTCTCCATCTTTGTCTTCGAGCACGCGGACCCGGCCACCCCCCTCGGTCCCAAGCGGATAGTCCGCCATCTCGACGACCCAGAGCCTCCCATCGGCCGACCAGTCAAACGCAACCGGGTCCTTGACCAGCGGTTCGGCGACGACCAGCTCGACCTTGAAGCCTTCGCGCACCTGAATACTCGCCAGCCCCTCGGCCGGCGACAGCCCCGTACCGGAAATCAGTTCCGGTTCCGGTTCCTGTCCCCGGGAAATCCCCGAGAACATCAGGGCGATCGCGGTCATCAGGGTGAGCAGACGGGGGGGCTGGAGCCTCATGGCAAGCACCTCCTCAACGGGCCAACGCAGCGGTCAGGGCAAGGGACGGGCGGGCGGCGATCCTCGGAGTATACCCGTCGCCCCAACGCCGGAGCGACCCGCTACGCCCCGTTGCCGACGGAATCGCCTTCGCATCAGAGTTCTGGTCTGGCGTGTTGATCCTGGGATCCAGACCCCAGCGGGGACAACCACCCCTTACGACACAAAGCCTTTTTTCAGATGGACTTACAGAAAACCGCCCACATCGTTCACCGAATTGGCACGCCCTGTGTATTTGATTCCACCCGAAAGGCGACCCTTCGATTCGTGAAGGGCGCAGGGTGAGGAAATCGAGCCGGTTGAGCAGCAGAAGGCATTCGGGTCTGTCGAATCCGAGGCCCGCCCCGCAACCCGGCCCGACCTCCGTCCGGAGGACCGTCTGCCGCGATCACATCGCAACAGGAGAGAGCACCATGTCGAGGATGATGATGACCGCAACCGTGATGGCGAGCCTGATGGTCGCGTCCTTCTCGGGAACCCCCGCGCAGGGGCAGATTCTTGACCGCAGACTCCCACCGATCGGCCTCGGATCGCCGGGCTTCGATCGGTACGAGGCTTACCGAGCACCCTTCGGGTTCGACGGGTTGGGAGCCGTTTCCCCAACCTCGGCACACCGGCAAAGGTCGGCCTTCCACGGCCATCCGGGACAGGTCGACCCGTACGGCGTCGAGTTTGGACACCCGGTCCCAGGAGGCTTTCCGACCGGTGGCTTCCCGACCGGCCTCGGCTTCGGATCGCCCGGCTTCGATGGTCGAGGCGGTGTGAGAGGGGCCTGCCCTCCAGGTGCTGCCACGCCGGTGATCGGCCTGGTCGATCAGTTGATCGGTGAGGTCGGGGCGTTTCTCCAGGTCTTCGGGCCGACGGCGCACATCGTGCCGCAGGGGGAGCGGATGTACCGCGACGCGCTCGACCTCTATCAGGCGGCCGTCGGCTTCCGCCAGGCGGCGCTGAGCGGAGCACCGCCGCACGAGTTAAGACGAATTCATACTCAGATGGATCGATCGTGTGGGCGGCTGGTGGGTCGGGTCAACTCGGTCGCTCGGTGCAGGACCGGCCCGAACATCGAGCAGGTCCGATACATTGGCGCCCTCTGCCATCAGCTTCGGTCGTTCCTCTGATTGAGAACGCCTGGGGAACCGGCGAGCAAGGGCTGGTTCCTCAACGGTTCCGATTCGGAGGGGAAGGGGGCGAGCCGATCATCACGAGCGGCTCGCCCTTGCCGTGGGTCGAGGCAGCACTCGGGCAGGAGCCGCATCCGGAGCCGCACCCTTCTCGGGACGACACGGCCGCGATCCCCAGGCGAGCCAGGTAGACGACCGCGACGGCCACCACGGCCAGCGCCGCCAGGTCTTGCCAGTCGAAGGTCATCGTTCCCCGTCCTTTCGTGAATCCAGGCCGCTGAAATCCCCCCGTCATCCGAGCCTCAGGCCGCAATCCAGGTGCCGACCTGATAGACCAGCATGGCCGCAATATACGCAAGAATTGTCATATAAGCAAAACAAAACAATGGCCAGCCCCACGAGTTTGTCTCGCGACGGATGACGGCCAGGGTCGAGACGCACTGGGCGCAGAGGGCGAAGAAGACCATCACCGACAGAGCGACGGGGATGGTGAACAGAGGGCGTCCGTCGCGGTGCTCGGCCTCTCGCAGGGCGACCTGCAGGCGGCTGGCCCCTTCTTCTCCTTCCACGTCGCTGCCGATGTCGAAGATGACGCCAAGGGTGGCGACCACGACCTCTCGGGCCGGGAACGAGGCGATGGCCGCGGCGCCGATCCGCCAGTCCCAGCCGAGCGGGCGGACGACCGGCTCGATGACCCGACCGGCGCGGCCGAGCAGGCTCGATCGCTTCTGCTCACCGTCGGCTCGGGCTTCGACGGCGGCGATTTGCGCGTCGATCTCCTCGGCGGCCTCGGTCTCAGCGGCGGCCTCGCGCTGGGCTTCGAGGGCGGCGATCTGCTGGGTGAAGGCGGCCTCGGTCGATTCGGGCAGGCGAGGGAAGTAGAGCAAGGCCCACATGACGATCGAGACGGCGAAGATGATCGTCCCGGCCCTGCGGATGAAGGACCAGCCGCGTTCAAACATCCGGTGCAGGACAACCCGAGGGGAGGGCCACTTGTAGGCGGGCAGTTCCATGACGAACGGCGGGGTCGGCCCCTTGAAGGCGGTCTTCTTCAAGGCCCACGCCACGCCCGCGGCGGTGATGACGCCGACGGCGTACATGGCGACCATCGTGATCGCCTGAAGGCTGACGAACCCGGCGAGGGCCACCGGAGGGATGAAGGCGGCGATCAAGAGGGTGTAGACAGGCAACCGGGCGCTACAGCTCATCAGGGGGGCGACCAGGATGGTCGTCATGCGGTCACGGCGGTCCTCGATGACTCGGGTGGCCATGACCCCCGGAATCGCGCAGGCGAAGGAGGAGAGCAGGGGGATGAACGACTTGCCGCTCAGACCGAGGCGGGTCATGAGGCGGTCCATCAGGTAGGCCGCTCGGGCGAGGTAGCCGCAGTCTTCCAGGATGCCGAGGAAGAAGAAGAGGATGAAGATTTGAGGCAGAAAGACAATGACCCCGCCGACACCGGCGATCACCCCGTCGATGATGAGGCTGCGCAGGGCCCCCTCGGCCATCACCCCTTCGACCAGGGTGGCCAGGCCGCCGACCCCGGCGTCGATCAGGTCCATCAAGGGAATCGCCCAGGTGAAGACGGCCTGGAAGATCATGGCCATGACGGCGACGAAGATCAGCGTGCCCCAGACCCGGTGCGTCAGGACGCGGTCGACGCGGTCGCCGGAGGTGACGCGAGGCTCGTCGGGACGGGTGACAACCTCGTCGAGCATCGTCGCGGCCCAGCCGTAGCGGGCCATCGCCTCGACGGCCGGGACGGGGCAACCGGCCTCGGCCAGGCGTTGTCGGGAGGCGAGGATCTCGGCGTGCAGGCCCTCGACATTGCCATTCTTGAGCGCGACGTGCCCTTCGAGATAGCCATTCGTGTCGAGCAAGAGCCGCTCGACGAGGTAGCGGGGCAGAGGGGGCAGGCCCGGCCGGGCGTCGGCCAGCCAGCCTTCGATGCGGGCGACCTCAGCCTGGAACGGTTCGGGGAAGGGGCTTTCGGGAGCGGAGGAGGGTTGCTCCTGAGTCGCCGTCTCAGCCAGAGCGGTCTTCAGGGCATCGAGGCCGATGCGCTTGTGGGCTCGAATGGGAACGATGGGCACGCCGAGCCGATCGCGGAGCTTCGATAGGTCGAGGGTGGTGCCGCGCTCCTCGGCCAGGTCGGTCATGGTCAGGGCAACGACTGTCGGCCGACCGAGTTCGAGGACCTGGCTGACGAGATAGAGATTCCGCTCCAAGTTGTTCGCATCGACGATGCAGAGGATGACGTCGGGCTTGGGAGTGTCGGGGCGTCGGCCGAGCATCACATCGACGGCCACCATTTCGTCGAGCGATCGGGGGGCGAGGCTGTAGGTGCCGGGCAGGTCGATGAGGGTCCAGCGCTTGCCGTCGACGGTCATCCGCCCGGTCTTCTTCTCGACGGTGACGCCGGGATAGTTGCCCACCCGCTGCTGCACGCCGGACAGGGCGCCGAAGACGGTGGACTTCCCCGTGTTCGGATTGCCGATCAGGGCCACGGTCCGGGTTTGTGGGTCGGCGGCGATGGACATGGTGGAGGGCCACTCGGCTGGTCGGTCAACGTGGTGGAGGGTTCGTGCGAATGGGGGGACCGTCTGCCGGCGATCGTCGCGCTTGGTTCTGCGTCCGAGGCGTGGGAAATCCGGTCTTCGGATCGACCTTGCGTCGTGCGAAAGGAGGGAGGGCCGGGGATCAACCGATTGGGGGGATCAGAGCCACTCAGACAAGGCTTGCGACCTCGATGGCCGCGGCCTCCGAGCGCCGAAGGCTCAACCGATAACCGCGCAACTCGAACACCAGGGGATCACCGAGGGGTGCGATCGCCACGAGCTTGACCACGGTGCCGGGGATGACCCCCATTTCCAGAGCCCGAAGACCGACGTCTCCGGTCGCATCGACCTGGGTCACCGTGGCCGACTCGCCGAGGGAGAGTTCCGAGAGGCGCCGACTCATCAGGCCGGCCTCACCAGGATGCCCGACAGTTCCGCGGATCGGATGCCGAGGGTGTGGCCGTCGAGGCGGATCATGCAGGGGCTCCCTGGGCGGATCATTTCGACCATCGCCCCGCGTCGCAGCCCCATTTCCCGGAGCCGATGCACGAGATCGCCGGTGCCGAGCACCTGATCGACCGTCCCCGACTGCCCGGGCCGCAGCAAGGTCAGCGGAATCAACTCGGCAATGCTCGACGGCAGCTCGGCAACGCTCGACATCAACGATCACTCCTCTCAGGGTTCTTCGATCGGCGGGCAGCTCGCACACGACGGAGGGATCGAGGATCCATCCCTCGGGGGACTGAGAGACGGCATTGAGATTCAGTCTCAACATCAACAAATTATAAAGGGGGGGACCGAGGGGCGTCAATGGTTCGGGGGGCCGGTCGCGGCGATCGGTTACACTGGGGGGCCGCGATCCGGGCCGAGGACCCCTCACCCCGGCGTTCTCCCCGGCGGGGAGAGGGAGACAGATGGAAGCGTCGTCACGGCTTGCCGGGGAGAGTGTGGCCGGAGCAGGGTGAGGGGGCGGGATTGGGCACGTTGGGGTCGGAGGGTCCGAGGGGAGGGCCTTCGGATGGGGAGCGGTCGGCAAGGCGGCTCCAAGCCATTCGACGGGAAATGGCTGGAGACGCGAAGTTTGGCAAGGGTGGGAGGATCGGATCGCGTGGACGAGTTTGAGCCGGATTCCCGATATGAGGGGCCTGAGACGGTTTCGACCCTGGAGATTGCCGGGAAGACGATCCGGCTGGCGAGACCGGCCGAGCCGGAGCGGTTGCTGGATGACCCGACCGTGCTGGCCTGGAATGCGAGGGATGATTACATGCCGTACTGGGCCTTTCTCTGGCCCGGGGCGTTCTTGCTGGCCGAGGCGGTCGCGGCCGAAGGGTGGGGAACTGGGGTCGAGGCGATGGAGCTGGGTTGCGGGCTGGGGCTCTCCGGCCTGGTGGGCCTGGAGGCGGGGATCGAGCGGGTCGTGTTTACCGATTACGACCGGGCGCCGCTGCGGTTCGTCGAGCGGAGCGGCGAGGCCAATGGGTTCGGGCCTAATCGGGTGGAGACGGCCTTGCTCGACTGGAGACGATTGCCCGATGCCTCGTACCCGGTGATCCTGGGCGCGGATGTCTTGTATGAGCGGCCGTTGATCCCGCTGGTCGTGGGAGTGCTCCGGGCGATGCTCGCGCCGGGGGGGGTGGCCCTGATCTCCGGACCGTACCGGGTGGCGACCGAGGACCTGGAGCCGGCGCTCAAGGGGGTGGGGCTGGGGTTCGAGTCGACGCCGATCAGGGCGAAGGATGAAACCGGGAAGGAGCTGAAAGGGAGGTTGCATCGGATCTGGAAGAAGGGAGGTTGGAGCCACGGATGAAACACGGATCAAGACAGGGAAGAGCGAAGGGATTCGAAGAAAAAGACAGGTGAGCGAAGGGATCGGAAGAAAACGAACGAATCGAGGGGAGGTCAGCGAGAAGGAAGGGACGAGGGGGCCGATTCGCCTCGGCCCCCGGGGACGGCGGAACAAGGAGGATCAGTTGGGAGAGGGTTCGGGAGTGGGCGAGGTGCCGGACCGGAGGCCGAGGCGGGCCGAGGGATACGATCGGCCGTTGAGGAAGCGGCCGATGACGCCCGGCCGGACGATCAGGTCGTAGCTGGCGTACAGGACGACGATGGAGACGCTCAGGATGATGCCGATCTTGACCAGGGCGGGGACCGGCAGGTCGAACAGCAACCCTTGCATCCAGTAGATCAAGGGGAGGTGGGCCAGGTAGACCCAGTAGGCCGAGTCGGACACGTAGCGCATGGCGGGACTCGGGCGGTTGAAGTAGCGGAGGAACAGGCCGATGAACCCGAAGACCGCCAGCCAGGCGATCGCCGAGGAGACCGCCGCTGTCTCCAGCCGCATCGAATTCCGGCCGTCGGGACCGATCGCCGAGGCCGTTACCCCGAAATAGACGACCAGCATGAGCGCCGCGGCCACCAAGGTCGGCACCGGCCAGCGGGCCATCGACGGGAGCAGGTCGACGTTGCGATAGAGCAGCCAGCCGAAGGCGAAGAACGGCCCGAACTGGATCAGGGGCAAGGGGTTCGGCAGGAAGACCGGGAAGCTCTGGTCGAACAGGGCCAAGGGGCTGATCAAGAGGGTCAGGGTCGTGAAGCCGATCCCGGCCGGAAGGAGCAGGTGCCAGGCCGTCAGGCGTCGGAAGAGGCCGTTGACGCCTCGGCCGATGGCACCTTTCCCGATCTTGCCGATCTGCCGGAAGACGATCGCACCCATGTAGAACCAGAGCAGGGCATAGAGGAACCAGAGGTGCAGCGGTGAGATCAGGAACAGGCTGTAGAGCGGTTGCCAGTCCTCGACCCAGGGGATCTGCCCCGTCGTCCACCAGTTGAGGGTCGTCTCCCAGGCGGGCAGACCCTCGCGCTTGGCGATGCCGAAGAGGAAGGCGGAGATCGTAATCGGGAAGAGGATCAGCCAGCCGACGAGCAGGGGCAAGCCGACCCGCTTCATCCGGTTCGACCACATGCCCCGGACCCCTCGGCGGTCGCAGAGCAGGGCGGCGAAGAACCCGGCCATCGCAAAGAAGGTTTGCATGCGAAAGGTGTGGATGCCAAAGAAGGTCAATCCGGCCAGCCCCGAGGTGCGGACATCGCGGAAATCGAACCCGGGAAACAAGGGGATCGTCACGTAATACTGGCAGGCGTGCAGGACCAGGCCCAGCAGCATCATGACGGCCCGCAAGGAGTCGAAAGCGTGGTATCGGGTGTGGGGGGCGGGGGCGTCGTTCATGTCGGGTTCCTTGGGCCAATGGATCTTGAGGGCCTGGCCGAGCCAATACCCGCGACGTGACCGCTCGGATTCGATGCGGCGCGGCGGGGGGCAGATCGGGGCGTTCCTCGACGGAATTCGGGGACCTCGATGGCAAGGGGTTCGCCGACCACCGGTCGAGATTGACCGAGAAGGTTCGGAAGATGGGGCGCGCGTCCCGGAGATGGTTCCGTCAATCAAGGGAGGCCGGGAGGCACGCAGGGACGGGGCGGACTCATTAAATCATTATATGTGATTGTTCATGGATCAAAGGTCGTTCGGCGCGCACGAGGGGCGTCGATGGGGTTCGAGGGGTGCAGGGGTGGGGAGCGTCGGAGGTCAGGAGCGTCGGGCGGCGGCGGCTCGGGCACGTCGGGCGCGGCGGTTCAGGGGGGCGGAGGCGCCGGGGAGGGCCTGGAGGAGCGTCGAACGGCCGGGCGAAGGACGGCAGGCGGACCGGGGGATGGGTTCGTTTCGCGCCGGTGAGGGTGGGGCGCCGGGAGCCGTGGCCGGGGGTGTGGGGTCCGGGGCCGACGTTGCGGGAGAGCGGTCTGGCGAGGCGAGGGGGTCGGCAGGAGGAGCCTGGGAACGGGATCGCGGGGGTCGGGGGCCGGGAGGGAGGGACGGGGAGACGGTGTCGGCGGGGCGGGAGGCGAGGGACTGGAGGCGGCGCAACTCGTTGAGGCAGCGGGAGAACTGGCGACGCGCGTCGGACGCATAGCGTTCCAGGAGGCGGATCGCGGGGGGCTCGTCGGCGTCGAGGCCGAGGGCGGCGTCGGTCTGGGCGCGGTCGTCTCGGGCGTTGAGGAAGGCGTCGAGGCGCTGGCGGAGGGACGCGACGGCCTGAGCCACGAGGGCGAGGCCGGGGGCCTCGGAGTTGTCGTCGGGGTCGAGATCCCAGGGGCCGGTGCCGTCTCGGGCGAAGGGGGAGACGCCGAGGAGGTCGAGGGCGAGGTCCCAGGTGTCTCGGGTCCAGCCTTCGTGGCGGGCGAGGGAGTCGGAGACCTCGGCCCAGCGATCGAGGAGCCAGAGGACGCCGTGCTTGCTCTGGAGGAACTGGGGCTGGATGCGCTCGGGTTGCTGGGAGAGACGGGAGGCGAGGGCGGCGATGGAGGCGGCGCGGTCGTCGTCCCAGGATTCGGAGGCCTGGTTGGCGCGTTCGGCGCGAGCGGCACAGATGCGGGCCTCGCAGACATCGAGGCGGACGGATTCGGCCACGAGGCGGTCGAAGTGCCAGATCTGGGCGGGGCCTTCGGGGCGGTAGTGGGGGAGCCACTGGGATTTACGGGCTTCGATCGCCTCGGCCATGTCGGCGGGCAGGTGGGTGCCGAGCTTCGAGAGGCCGTGGGTGCGGGCGTTGCGGCTCGATCGGGCCTTGCCCTCGGTCGATTTCGGGCCGGTGGAGAGGAGGGCGTTCAGACGGTTGGCGAGGGTTTGCTTCAAGGTGGTGGCGGCCATGAGGGTGCGCGTCCTTTTGATTTCCAGGAGAGGAGCAACAGTGCAAGCTTCAGCGCGGACAGGGAACGGGGAGGCGTGGAACGGCCCCTGTCTGAAACAATCAGGAAACGAGGGAGGCTTTATTGCGTTTTTTTTGGAAAGGAGGCAGGAAAGGGAGGTTTTAAACCACGGATGAAACACGGATGGGGAAGGGGGAAGGATGAGAGGTGAGCAAGAATCGGGTTGCGATCCGGGGCGGCGGGTGGCCTCGGTGGTTCGTCAACCGGGGTCGCGAAGCAACGAGAGGATCACGCGGGTGGCCAATGCCGCCTCTAGCGGCTGCGCCGCCCCGGTTGGCGAGCAACCGGGGCCACCCAGGCCGCTCACATCCATCTATTTTCATCCGTGGCTCGACGAGTCTCCCGAGTAAGGCCGCATCCGTAACCGTTTCTCGATGACACCGCCCGAGTAGCCGGCGATGGCCCCGAAGGTGATGGCAAGGCCCCGGGGTTCGTGCCAGGAGGAGAGCAGGAATCCCACGAAGATGGCGACGTAGGCAAGGCAGCCGTTGGCCAGGTTCAGGTTCGGGGCCGCGCAGCGGGCTCCCAGCCAGACGAAGGGCAGGGCGACCAGCGACCAGATCGAGACGACGAAGGTTGCGACGATCGCGACGCCGGAAAGCACGACCGGGGCGACCACCGCCGGAGGGATGAGATACCAGCAGCCGGGCTCGGGCTTCGCCATCGAGGTTGCTCCGTCGGCTCAGTCCTTGTTGGATTGAAGCGTGCCGATGAAGGCGTTGACGTCGGAGAGGCCGAGTTCGGAGAGTTTGGCGGGGAGGTCGTCGAGGAGGCGGTCGGAGAGGGAGGGGTCGGCGAAGGTGGCGGTGCCGACCTGGACGGCGGAGGCGCCGGCGACGAGGAAGTCGAGGGCGTCGTCGGCGGAGCAGATGCCGCCGATGCCGATGATGGGCAGGTCGGGCAGGGCGCGGTGGACCTGCCAGACCATGCGAAGGGCGACGGGCTTGATGGCGGGGCCGCTGAGGCCGCCGATGTCGTTGGCGAGGATGGGGCGGCGGGTCCGCCAGTTGACGACGAGGCCGACGAGCGTGTTGATGAGGCTGACGGCGTCGGCCCCGTTTTCGAAGGCGGCGCGGGCGACGGGGACGATGTTGGTGACGTTCGGGGTGAGCTTGGCGATGATCGGGTAGGGGCAGGCGTCGCGGCATCGGGCGACGACGCGACCGACGGCGGCGGGATCGACACCGAGGTCGAGGCCGTGGCTGACGTTGGGGCAGGAGAGGTTCAGCTCGATGGCGGCGAGGCCGGGTTCCTCGCCGAGGTCGGCGGTCATCTGGACGAACTGGTCTTCGTCCTCGCCGGCAATGTTGGCGATAACGGCGGTGCCGACGGTGCGAAGGTAGGGGAGGTGGTGGGTCCGGAAGTGGTCGATGCCGTCGTTGTCGAGGCCGATGGCATTGAGCAGGCCGGAGGCTGTCTCGACGGTGCGGGGGGTCGGGTTGCCGGCTCGGGATTTGGCGGTGACGGTCTTGGGGATGACCCCGCCGAGGCGATCGATGCGGACAAACGAGGCCATCTCGCGGACGTAGCCGAAGGTTCCCGACGCCACGAGGACCGGGTTGGACAGTTGGAGGCGTCCCAAACGAACTCCCATCGAGACCACGGCACGTTCCTTCTTGTTCTGTGATTCCAAAAGGGGTCGGCCCCCGTTGTGCGTGATTGCCGGGAGGCTCGTCTGAGACTAGGGTAACATTGAGTCCCGCTCGCCGGAGCGCCGGAACAGAGACGAAGCACGACCTGGCTTTCCCCGACAGGACCCAGCCACCATGCCCTTGCCGCTTGAAGATTATGCCCTGATCGGTGATTGTCAGACGGCTGCGCTGGTCGGCCGGGACGGGTCGATCGACTGGTTGTGTTTCCCTCGGTTCGACTCGGGGGCGGTGTTTGCGGCGTTGCTCGGCAATGAGGAGCACGGGCACTGGACGATTGCGCCGGAAGGGCCGATTCGGGCAGTGCGTCGGCAGTATCGGCCGGGAACGCTGGTGCTGGAAACGGAGTTCGACACCGACACGGGGACGGTTCGGATTACCGACTGCATGCCGCCGCGCGACCAGTTGCCCGACGTGCTTCGGCTGGTCGAGTGTCGCCGGGGGACGGTCCGGATGATGATGGACCTGGTGATCCGGTTCGACTACGGGTCGATCGTTCCGTGGGTGCAGCACACGCCGCAAGGGATCTCGGCCGTGGCCGGGCCGGACATGGTCCGGTTACGGACCGACGTGCCGGTGCATGGGGAGGATTTTCATACGGTCGCGTCGTTTGAGCTCTCGGCCGGGCAAACGGCCAGCTTCGACCTGACGTGGTATCCGTCGCACGAGAAGGAACCGATCGAAGTCGATCATACCAACGCGATCCACGACACTGAGCGCTGGTGGCGCGAATGGATTGATCGGTCGTCGTACGGCGAGGGCTCGATCGACGAGACGATCGACCAGCCTCACTGGGCGGAGGCGGTGAAGCGGTCGTTGATTACGCTGAAGGCCTTGACCTACGCGCCGACCGGGGGGATTGTGGCCGCGCCGACGACGAGCCTGCCGGAGCTGATCGGCGGGGTTCGGAACTGGGACTATCGGTATTGCTGGCTGCGCGACGCGACGTTCACGCTGTATGCGTTGATGAACGCCGGGTATCACGACGAGGCGAGGGCCTGGCGCGAGTGGCTCTTGCGGGCCGTGGCGGGGAAGCCGTCGCAGATGCAGATCATGTACGGCCTGGCCGGCGAGCACCGGCTGACCGAGCTGCAACTGCCGTGGTTGCCGGGGTATGAGAATTCGAGCCCAGTGCGGATCGGCAACGCGGCGTTCGACCAGTTTCAGCTCGACGTGCCGGGAGAGGTGATGGACGCCTTGCACCAGTGCCGCAAGGTGGGGCTGGAGCCGATCGCCGCTTCGTGGAACTTTCAAAAGGAACTGATGAATTACCTCGAAACGGCCTGGGATCAGCCGGACGAGGGAATCTGGGAAGTGCGGGGGCCTCGGCGTCACTTCACGCATTCGAAGATGATGGCCTGGGTTGCGGCCGATCGCGCGGTCAAGGGGGTCGAGCAGTTCGGCCGCGACGGGGCCGTTGATCGCTGGCGACGCCTCCGCGACCGGATTCGGCAAGAGATTTTCGATCGGGCCTACAATCCCGAGGTGGGGGCGTTCATGCAGTCGTACGGATCGAAGTTCATCGACGCAAGCGTCTTGATGATGCCGTTGGTGGGTTTCCTGGAGGCCGACGATCCGCGGATGGTCAGCACGGTTCGCGCGATCGAGGAGCGATTGATGCACGACGGCTTCGTCGATCGGTACGAGACGGACCCGTCGGTTGATGGCTTGCCGCCGGGCGAGGGGTCGTTTTTGCTCTGCTCGTTCTGGATGGTGGACAATTACACGTTGATGGGCCGCCGAGCCGACGCGAAGCGGATGTTCGAGCACTTGCTGTCGATCCGCAGCGACCTGGGGCTACTGTCTGAGGCGTATGACATTGAAAATCGCCGACTTGTGGGGAACTTCCCGCAAGCGTTCAGCCACATTGGTCTGATCAACACGGCATACAACCTGAGTACCGCCGCCGCCCACCCGGCCGAGCAGCGGCAGCACAGCTAAGCGCGGAGAGGCCTGAGGCCAGGATGGAAAGCCCCAGGCACTCCGGCGAGATCGCAAGCCGATCAGTTTGCGTCGGGATCGGTCGCGGCGGGCTGTTCTTCGAGGAGGGCCTTGACGACGTCCTCGATGCGGCTGGGCATCAGACCGATGGCGCGGACGATCCCCTTGCGGTCGACGACGGCATAAGTGGGGTAGAAGGCGACGTTCCAGGCCTCGGCGGTTTGCTGGTCGGGGTCGCGGGCGACGGGGTACTGGATGTCGCGCTGCTCGACGACCTGTTCCAGCTTCTCCTGGCCGCGGGAGGTGCAGATGCCGAGCACGAGGACGCCTTGATCGGCGTAGCGATCGGCCAGGTCGTTGTTCTTGGGGATGGCGGCGAGGCAGGGGCCGCACCAGGTGGCCCAAAGGTCGACGATGAGGATCTTGCCTTCGAGGTCGCCGGCGGAGAGGTCGGCGTTGATCCAGTCGCCGATGGCGAACTCGGGCCGGGGCTGGCCGGTCATCTCGTCGTGGGCGGCCTTGAGTTCGGGCTTGTTGACATTGAAGAAGTAATCATCCGGGAATTCACGCTGCGCGGATGCCGACGAGGCCATTGCCAGGGCCAGGCAGGCAGCCAGGGCCGTTGCCGTTGCGAAACTCCGGGAGCGATCGAGTTGTATCGTCATGTTCGTGTGCTCCATCAACGGGCCATGCGTGGCCCGGTGCCCGAGGGACGATCCGAGGGGCGTCCGGGTCCGCATCTGATCATACCTTTGGTCTTCCACCTTTTCCAATGCGTTCGCATTGGAGGGGGCGTTTGGAACACGGGTCCGGCCCGGAGGGACTCGACGGCCGTTTCGGAGCAGGGAAACCGTTGATGTCACGGTCACAAGACCATTGATTCGAGGTGCTTTTCAATTCTTTTGATTTTTTTGGAAGAATTTCTTGACGAGCTTGATCATGACCATTACTGATACAAGCTCCCAAATTTGGGTTCTTTTCGAACATGTTTGGGATTCTCCTCTCCCACCACTCCAACAGGAGGAGGGTTTGCGATGCGTGCTCGTCGCGGTTTCACCCTAATTGAATTGCTGGTGGTCATTGCGATCATTGGCGTGCTCATTGCGTTGTTGCTGCCGGCCGTGCAGAGCGCTCGCGAGGCCGCCCGGCGTGCGCAGTGCACCAACAATTTGAAGCAACTGGGGCTGGCGGTACATAATTACATCGACAGCAACGGGGTCTTTCCGACGCAGATCGGCGGTGTTCCCAACTGGTTCGGGAATTCGGATTACCGGACAAGCTGGATGGTTCAGATTCTTCCGCAGATGGAACAGGTCAACCTGTTCAATGCTTACAACTTCGCGGCCGACCGCGCGGCATACTCATTCACGAATACGACCGTGATGGCCACCCCGCTGGCTGCGTTTACCTGCCCGAGCTACGACGGCGAGATGATTCAGCAGGGCCAGGCCGACTGGAACGGTTTCGCCGGGACGATCGGCGAGGAGATGCGGCTCTGGTGGATTGGCGGGACCTGTTACAAGGGGAACCTGGGGGACAACGCGACCAGTGCCTTCCCCGGTGCCGCCAACATTCTGGGGGATTTGAGCAACGGTAAGCCGACGGCCCGGGGGATCTTCTGGCGAGCCACGATGGCTGTCACCATTGCCGGGGTTCGGGACGGCACGAGCAACACGATGCTTGCGGGCGAGGCGCTGCCGAACACCTGTAAGTGGAACGCCTGGTCGGAGAGCAACTCGTCGGTCGCCGTCACCTCGATTCCGATCAACCAGCGAGTGAACTTCAATCCGAACTCGTGGGCGCATTGCTACGGTTTCAAGAGCCTACATCCTGGCGGGGTCAACTTTGCGATGTGCGACGGCTCGGTCCGCTTCATCAAGGAGACGATCAATCCCTTGATCTATCGGGCGCTTTCCACGCGAGCCGCGGGCGAGGTGATCAGCGCCGACCAGTTCTGAGTGGTCCTGAGCGGGTCTGATGGACCCGTTTGATTCTCGGAGTGCAACCTGTTCCATGTTCATTCATCTGCGCACTGCCGCAGCTCTGGCCGCCGCCCTCGTGGCGACGGTCGGGGGCTGCGGCTCGAAGTCTGATCTTCCCGAGACGGTGCCCGTCTCCGGGACGATTACCTACAACACTGAGCCGGTGCCTCAGGGGACAATCACCTTCCTCTCGGCCGAGGGGCACACGGCGACCGGGACGATTCAGCCGGACGGCTCGTATCGTCTGGGCACCTTCGCGGCCGAGGACGGCGCGGTTCCCGGACAGCATCGGGTGATGATTGTCGCCGACACGGCCGATCCGACCCTGATTCCGGGCTCGTCTCCCGGCTATGAGCCCCCGAAGGAACTGATTCCCCCGAAGTACAAGGACGCAAGCACATCTGGGCTTGTGGCCGACGTTTCCCGAGAGAATTCGGAGATCAACTTCGACCTGGAATAAGCGGCCGGATGTGGGGGAGTTCGAGCGTCGGGAGGGCCAGGGGTGGCTGGAGTCGTGATGACCGAGCCACCTCGGGCGATCTTCAGGTATCGGGACGCGAGATCTTCGGGAAGGGCATTTTCGAGGCAGTTCAACAGTGTCGGTCGGGGACGGCGTTTCTTTCCGCTTCGAAGGAAGGACGATTACAGGTCCTTCGGTGCGATCGGCGGGCCGAGGAGGCCGGCGATGACCGGGCGAGGATCGGCCGGGGCACTCGGGGGATCGGCGGCGAGGCGGCGGGCTAGGATGGCCAGGGAGGGGAGATCGAGGCCCAGGAGGCAAGGGAAGCCGAGCGCGACGACCGCTTCGAGCAGCTCGGCGGCGCGGAGGGCGTGGGTGGAGACGCCTCGGGGCTGCCCCTGGCGGACCTTCACGCCGGCGGCGGCGAGCTTGATGAGTGCCTTGAGCACGTCGGCGATCGGGCCGCGGCGGTGGTGGGCATGCCAGAGGGCTTCCCAGGCCTCGTGAGCTTCCCAGTAGTAGCCGGCATTATAGAGACGAACCCCGCGGAGGTAGGCAGGGGAGCGGTGCCAAGCGTCGGCCTCGATCGGCGCGACCGGTTCGCTGGGGGAGTCGGCGAGGTGGCCCCCGTCGCCGCTGATCGGGTGCGGCCAGGGGCCTCCAGGGACGTAAGAGTAGGGGGGGAGGGGGTCGTCGGGAGACATTGCTCGATTGCAAGCGGCTGGAACGGGATCTCGAGGGGCGGTCGGGAACACACAGGGGCGAGCGGAAGGAGCAATAGGGGGGATTGAGGAGAGGGATCGCGCCAGAGACGCAGAAACGCGGAGAGGGGTCTCTGGAGACTGTATGAACCTTTCGTTTCGCTGCGACTCGGCGCGATCACCTCACTTTACCTGCGTTGTTGGAATCTGTGGGTGCTCCCTCACTTTTTCTCCTGGAGCCGTGCGCGATCGAGCGGTATTGTACGATGTCGATGGGGCGGATCCGCCAGTTTCTCTAGCCGGGCGTTTCTGGCCTCCTCTCCTCGCTGGTGGGGAGCAGGCTGGTGGGAGGGGGCAGGGCTCGGATCGCCAGGCCTTTGACGTTTGGGCCAGAGCCCCCCTCACCCGGCCTGGCGGCCACCCTCTCCCCCGCGAGCGGGGGAGAAGGTTGAGATTCAACCCCGCGCCCGGCGAGCAGGGAGAGGGTTGGATGCGTGCCCTACGTCTCAGCAGGGGCGAGGCGAAGATGCCGATCACACGCTTCGATCAGAGCCGGGACGCGATCGAATCGAACTCTTGTGAGTGATGCCGAGCGGGTTCGAGCCAGGCTCGAACGGATCGAACCAGAAGAACCTATTGGGAATGCAACACTCGTGATGCAACGCCGAACCTTCCTGGGAGCACTGGCGGGCGGGGCCTCGGCCGTCGCCTTCACCCCGATCGGCAGGCGGATGAGGGCCGGAACGGTGCCGGATGAGCGTCCGGTGAGGCTTGATCCGGTGGGAGCGGGGGAGACTCTCTTCGACCGGGTGCGGGCGATCGCCGGGAGGTTTGACGAGCGGCTCTATACGAAGATCCTGGGTGCGGCCAATGCGTTCAAGGAGGGGGATGAGATTGTCGGCGTGGCGGCGGCCGATGAGGAGTCGAGAGTACAGGCCCGAAGCCTACTGAGCAACACACGCCTGAATGAGATTGATGCACACCCGCTGATTGAAGACAGCCTGTCGGCATTGCTCCGCCAATCGCGGGACGATCGGGCGGCAAGGCGGACGGAAGGGATGACCGTTGGGGACCTGAAGCGGTTCTTGCTCGACCGAGATGAGGACGCCATCAAGGGGATCATGCCGGGATTGTCGAGCGAGGTGATCGGCTGCGTGGTGAAGCTGTTGAGCAATGAGGAGCTGATCGCGGTCGGGGCGAAGGTGTTCAACCCGCTGCCGGGGAGCAAGGTCGGGGCAAAGGGATACCTCGGAGCGAGAATTCAGCCGAACTCGCCGACGGATGATGTGATTGATATTCGATGGCAGGTATTTTCGGGCTGGTCGTTCGCGGTGGGAGACGTCTTGCTCGGGAATAACCCGGTGTCGAGCACGCCGGAATCGGTCGGGGCGATCGAGGAGACGTTGAAGGAGGTGATCGCCACGTTCGAGCTTGAGGATGTGTTGCCCCATTGTGTGCTCTCGCATATTGATGTGCAGGCGGAGGTGGAGGCGGCGCGTCCGGGGAGCACGGCGCTCTGGTTTCAGAGCATCGCCGGGAGCGACGCGGCGAACCGGACGTTCGACGTGAGCACCGAGAAGATGCTGGGCTATGCCGACGCCCGATCGGGACCGTTCGGACTCTATTTCGAGACGGGGCAAGGCGCGGATTTCACCAACGGCCACGCGCAGGGCGTGGACATGGTGGTGCACGAGTCGCGCAAGTATGGCTTTGCGAGAGCATTAGCGCAACGTGTTGCCCAGGCCCGAGCAAAGGCGGGGGCCGAGCCCGATGCCTGGCTGATCGTGAACGACGTGGCCGGGTTCATCGGGCCGGAGGTCTTCCGGACGAGGGAGCAGCTCGTCCGATGCTGCCTCGAAGATATCGTGATGGGGAAGCTGCACGGGTTGTGCATCGGGCTGGATGTCTGCTCAACCCTGCACATGAGCGTGTCGCTCGACGATCTGGACTGGTGCCTCGATCAGGTGACCCCGGCCTGCCCGGCGTATTTGATGGGGTTGCCGACGAAGATCGACCCGATGCTCGGCTATCTGACGACCGGGTTCCAGGATCATGTGCGGTTGCGGGAGACGTTCGGGACGCGCGTCGAGGATCGCATGTGGGCGTTTTTCCAGGCGCTCGGGGTCATCGACGCCGACGGCAAGCCCACCGAGCATTTCGGTGATCCGCTCTGGGTGTACTTGCAGTATTGCCGACGCAAGGGGGACGCGCGGAGCGACGCGGAGATCCTCTCCGACGGGACCGCCCAGATGGACGCCGTCCGGAGCCACGGCGTGTTCCTGCCCCGAGGGCACGGCGATCGGCCGTTCGACCTGGAGCCAGGGCTCGGCGAGGCGATCACTCGGATTTACGACGACGCGAAGGAGAGCATCTGGGCCGAGCTTCCCCCGGCGTTCGTCGCCGGGGTGCCGGGGGCGGTGCCGGTGGCGACCCGATCGGCGGATCGAGAGGATTACATCCTTCACCCCGAATCCGGCGAGCGCCTTTCCGACGCGGGCCTTGAGACGATCCGGTGGCTCCGGCATAACCATAACGGGCGCTTTGATGTTCAGATCGTGATTTCCGATGGTTTGAATGCCCTGGCGATCACCGAGGAGGGGCACCTGGCGCCGTTCCTCGATCGCCTCCGCGCCCAGCTTGAGCGCGACGGGTTCCGGGCCGCTCCCGAGCACATCGTCGTCACCTCCGGCCGGGTCCGCGCGGGCTACCGGATCGGCGAGACGCTGTTCGGCGGCCTCGACGGGCCTCGGGCAGTCTTGCACCTGATCGGCGAGCGTCCCGGCACCGGGCACCGGACCTTCTCGGTCTATCTCACCTCGGCCGACGGCGCCGTTTGGGGTCGGGAGGACGCGGTCGATCACAACATCACGAAGGTCGTTTCGGGGATCGCCACGACGGCCCTTGCACCCGCCCGGGGGGTGGACGAGACGATAAGCTTGTTGAAGGGGCTGAGGGGGTAAGACGACCTCTATCATCTCACCATTGCCGGGAATGCGTTCATCACGGGGTCCGTGGTACGGACTGATCTCCCAATCTTAGCAAGCGTTGTGTCGGAGCCGTGATCCGGAGCTTGGAACCCAGAGAGGTCCGCACCACGGACCCGACGCGACTGGCGATCTCTGGCGATCCGCCGGGCGAGTCGAGCGGCCATCAGATCGCCTACTGGAGATATACCGTGACCTTGAAACCTGAGCGCTTGTCGGCATTCTGCGACGGCGTTATTGCCATCGCCATCACCTTGCTGGTCCTCGGGCTCGAAGTGCCCTCGGTTCGAGAGGTACCTGAGCAGCGGTTGGCCGCATACCTGTCCGACAGCCTGTATCCCCTGATCGGGTACGTGAGCAGCTTTGCGTTGATCGGAGTGTTCTGGATGTATCACTACATCATTTTCAAGCATGTCGAAAAAGTTGATCGTCTGTTTGTTTTTCTGAATGGCCTGTTTCTTCTCTGCCTCTCCTTCATTCCCTTCCCGACCGGCTTGCACGCGGTGTATCGCGATGACGAGCTCGCCACGGTGGTCTACAGCGCGACGATTGCCCTTGCGGGCCTCTCGCTGCTGGCGATCTGGCGCTATGCCACCGGGAGCCATCGGCTGGTGAGCCCTGAACTGTCGCCGCGGGTGGTGCGGAGCATGACCTGGCAGATCGCGATCGCCCCCCTGATCAGTGTTGTGTCGATGGGTCTGTCGTTTCTCAGCATCCCGCTGAGCAGGGCATTGTTCCTGGTGATCCCGGTGATTGCGCTCACGTTTCGCGACCGCGAGTGAGCGTTGGTTCGTTCGGCCTAGATTGGATGAGCCTGGCCAGGATTCTCGTCTCGTTCATCCCGTTCTGGTCAGTCGAACGGCTCTGTGAGCACGTGCCCCAGAAATCGGACGCGGGGAGCATCCGCCTCAACCGGTTACTCCGCTCCGGCTGGAGAGCCACCAGGGTCACCCTCGTTTCAATACATTATTTTTCTTAAGTCTC